>USNZ01000122.1 GCA_900556255.1 uncultured Oscillospiraceae bacterium | reverse complement strand
GGGCGCTGCCCAAAAGCATCTGGGCGGCGTACTCCTGCGCCTTGGCGCGGGGCAGCCCGGCGGCAACACCGCCGTCCGCCAGTGCCTCAATAAACTGGTACGCCCACGCGGGGCCGCAGCCGGAAACCGCGCTGGCGGCGTCTATCAGGGCTTCGGGCACGGCGTCCAGCCGCCCGGCGGGTGCCATAGCGTCCAGCCAGACTTGCAGCAGGGCGGGGGAGACCCCCTCGCTGCAATACTGGATCATCCCCGCGCCCAGCATCACGGGGGTGTTGGGCATGATGCGCAGGGTGGGGTAGCTGCCGCCCGCCATTTGGCGCACCCTGGCAATGCTCAGCCCGGCGGCCATGCTGACCAGCACAAAGGGGCGGCTATCGGCGCGAGCCTCCAAAACGGGGGCAATACCGCTGAGCATATCGGCCATCATCTGGGGCTTGACTGCCAGAAAAATAAAATCACAGTCCTTGGCAACCTCGGCGTTGCTGCCGCATCGGCAGCCCAGCTCGGCAGCCAGCGCGGCGGCCTTTTCGGGCGTGCGGTTTGCCAAAAGCACGTCCTTGGGGTCTGCCCCGCGGCAGACTGCTCTTGCCACGGCCCCGCCCATGTTGCCGCAGCCGATAAACCCGAATTTCACACAAAACCCCTCCCTATACACTTCAGCGCTTTAATTTATTATATATATAGGTATGGTAGCGCAAAGAATCTGCTTTGTCAAGGCAATGCTGCATAATTCTGAGTGCCGCAGCCGCCGGAGAGGTGCTTAAGCCGTCAGGCGGGAATTGTGCGGTGCTGCCGCAATAAAAAAGGGTGGAAATCTGCGCGCTGTGTGCTATAATAGAGAAAATTGGAGGGATATTGAATGCAGTATGTATCTTTAGGCAACACGGGGCTGACCGTCTCCCGCCTGGGTTTTGGCGGCATCCCCATCCAGCGTATTGACCAGCCGGGCACCCGCGCCCTGCTGCAGGCGGCCAGTGCGGCGGGCGTCAACTATATCGACACCGCCCGCGCCTACACCGTCAGCGAGGAATGGATCGGCCAGGCCCTGCAGGAGGCCGGCTTGCGGGACAAGTTTATCTTGGCCACCAAATGCCGCGCCGTGACCAAGGCGGATATGGAAAAGGAGCTGGCGACCAGCCTGAAAAACCTGCGCACCGATCATATCGAGTTGTATCAGTTCCACAACCCGAGCCTTGACGCGCTGAAAACCATTCTTGCCCCCGGCGGCGCGATGGAAGCCCTGCTGGAGGCCAAGGCCGCCGGCGTGGTGGGACATATCGGCATCACGGCGCATTTGGCTGCCGTGTTTGAGGCAGCGCTGGACGTGCCGGAAATCGAGACCGTGATGTTCCCCTATAATATTGTGGAGCAGCAGGGTGCCGATCTGATCCGCCGCTGTGCCGAGCTGGGCAAAGGCTTTATTGATATGAAACCCCTGGCGGGCGGTGCCATCGAGGATGGACACCTCGCCCTGCGGTATGTGCTTTCCAACCCCGGCGTGACGGTGGCCATCCCGGGCATGGCGGAAATTGAGGAGCTGAACGCCAACGTCAAGGGTGCCGAGAACACCGAACCCCTGACTGCCGACGAGCAGGCTGCCTGCCAAAAAGTGCGCGATGCGCTGGGTACCCAGTTCTGCCGCCGCTGCAACTACTGCGCTCCCTGCACAGTGGGCATCCAGATCCCCAGCGTGTTCCTGTTCCAAGGGTATCTGAACCGCTACGGCCTGCAGGATTGGGGCCGCGAGCGCTACGCCACCCTGCAGACCAAGGCAAGCGCCTGCATCGGCTGCGGTGCGTGTGAGCCGCGCTGCCCGTACAACCTGCCCATCCGCGAGATGATGAAAAAGGCCGCACAGGATTTCGGCGAATAAGCAAACAGAAAATGCGCTTCGGTTTTACATAAAGCCGAGGCGTTTTTTTGTTTGGGCAAATCGGTTCGGACGGTAAAATTTTACAAAAACGATTGTTTTTGTTCCCACAAACGTGTATAATCTATCCTGTATAAGTTTGTAAAAAGATGTGAGGAATTGTTATGCTTTCCGACCCGCAGCTGCATTACCTGGACAATGCCGCCACCACCCAGGTGGACCCCGCCGTGACCGAGGCCATCCACGACGCACTCGTGGAGCTTTGGGCCAACCCCAGCAGCCTGTATGACCCCGCCGTGGCCGCGCAGGACGGTATCGACACCGCCCGCGGCCGCATCGCCAAAACCCTGCACTGCCGCAAGGACGAGGTGTATTTCACCGCCTGCGGCTCCGAGAGCAACAATATGTCCGTTTGGGGCGCAGCCAAGGCCCGCCGCCACTGGGGCAATAAAATCGTCGTGACCGGGTTCGAGCACCCCAGCGTGCAGCTGCCCATCCGCGCCCTGCGGGAGGAGGGCTTTGCCGTCGTGGAGGTCATGCCTGAGGCGGACGGCCATATCGACACGCAGAAATTTCTGCGGGAAATCGACAAAAACACCGTGCTGGCGGCCTGCATGGCTGTCAATAACGAAACCGGTGCCGTGCAGGATATCGCCGCGCTGGGCACGGGCATCAAGGCGCGCAACGCCCGCACACATTTCCATGTGGACGCCGTGCAGGCGTGGCTGCGTATGCCCATCGACCTGCAAAAGTGGAAGGACGTTGACACACTGTCGGTGTCCGGCCACAAGGTCCACGCACCCAAGGGGGTGGGTGCCCTGTTTGTGCGGGACAGCCAGCGCCAGACGCTGCGCCCGCCCTATCGCGGCGGCCATCAGGAGCGCGGCATGCGCCCCGGCACCGAGAACACGCCCTACATCGTCGGCATGGGTGTGGCGGCGGCCAAGGGGCTGCAATCACTGCGCACCCGCACGGCGCAGATCAAAGCGCTGAACACCCTGCTGCGGCAGGGGCTGGGCGAGTTCCCCGACATCCAAATCAACTCCCCGGCGGATGCCCTGCCGGAGGTGCTGAACTTCTCGACCCTGTGCATCAACAGCCAGACTTTTATCAACTACCTGAACACCCGCGCGGTCTATGTCTCGGGCGGCTCTGCCTGCGACAAGGGCGAGCCGAGCCACACCCTGCAGGCGATGGGCTGCGATGACCTGACCATCCGCACCGCGCTGCGCGTCAGCTTTTGTGCCGACAACACGCCCGAGGACGTACAGGCGCTGCTGGACGGCCTGCGCGACGGTCTGCGGGAATTGCAGCACATTTAACGAATAGAATACGAAAGGCGTTTCTGAGTATGAAAGAGATTCTTATGGCCTATCAGGGTGAAATTGCCCTCAAGGGTCTTAACCGCGGCAAGTTTGAAGCCCGCCTCATCAAAATTATCCGCTGGCGGCTGGAGCCGCTGGGCAAATTCCGCGTCTATGCCGCGCAAAGCACCGTCTTTATCGAGCCGAAGGAGGAAGGGCTGGATATGGACGAGGCCTTCCGCCGCATCTCCCGCGTGTTCGGCATCGTCAAGATGAGCCGCGCCATCGAGTGCCCCAAGGACTTTGACGCCATCTGCGAGACCGCCGAGGCCTACCTGGGCGAGCAGCTTTGCGGTGTGCGCACCTTTAAGGTCGAGGCCAAGCGCGCCGATAAAAATTACCCGATGAAAAGCCCCGAGATCTGCCGCGAACTGGGCGCTTACCTGCTGGACAAGCACCACCACCTGCGCGTGGACGTGCACCAGCCCCAGCTGCAAATTATGGTCGAGATCCGCGACCGCGCCGCCTATATCCACGGTCCCAAGGTCGAGGCAGCGGGCGGCCTGCCCGTGGGCACCAGCGGCCGCGCACTGAACCTGCTTTCCGGCGGTATTGACAGCCCCGTGGCGGCATGGTGCATGGCACGCCGCGGTCTGGCACTGCACCACATCCACTTTGCCAGCCCGCCGTACACCAGCCTGCGCGCCAAGCTCAAGGTGCGCGACCTCGCCCGCGAACTGGTCGAGTACACCGGCAACTGCACGCTGTTTGTCGTGCCCTACACCAAGCCGCAGGAGTATATCCGCGACCACGCGCCCGACGTGCTGTTTACCGTTTTGATGCGCCGCAGTATGCTGCGCATTGCCGAGGAACTGGCCAACAAGATGGAGCTGCAGGCGCTGATCACCGGCGAAAGCCTGGCGCAGGTGGCCAGCCAGACCATGGCGGCGCTGGCCTGCACCGACGCCGCGCAAAGCCTACCCGTGCTGCGCCCCTGCATCGGTATGGATAAGACGGAAATTATCGCGATTTCGCGCAAAATCGGCACCTTTGAAACCTCCATCGAGCCGTATGAGGATTGCTGCACCATCTTTACCCCGCCGCATCCCAAAACCAACCCCTCGCTGGAGGAGATCCTGGCCGCCGAGGCTGCCATGCCCGACCTGCGCGCTTTGGAGCATGAGGCTGCCGAGACCGTGGAAAAAATCGCCATCCGTATGGGAGAGGAAGATTTGCTGTGACAGCGGAGATCATCTGTGTGGGCACTGAGCTGCTCTTGGGGGATATCGTCAACACCAACGCCCAGTTTTTAAGCTGCGAGTTGGCAGAACTGGGCATCAGCGTACTGCACCAGC
>USNZ01000121.1 GCA_900556255.1 uncultured Oscillospiraceae bacterium | reverse complement strand
GAGGGCGTTCTCCAGCGCCTCGCGGGTGTACTTGTGCGCAGTCTCCTTGCCCCAGCTGGTGAAGACCTCATCGGCGTCGTGGTCGTGGTGGTGGCCGCAGCTGCAAACGCCGTGCTCGTCGTAGTGGTGCTCGTGGTGGTGCTCATGCTCGTCATGGTCGTGGTGGCAGCACTCGTGGTCGTGGTCGTGCTCATCGTGGTCATGATGGCAGCACTCATGGTCGTGGTCATGCTCGTCATGGTCATGGTCGTGCTCATCATGGTCGTGATGGCAGCACTCATGGTCATGGTCATGGTGATGGTGGTGGTGCTCCTCCTCGCCGTGGTGGGCGGCGTTGTTTGCCTTGGCCTCGGCCAGCAGCTCGGCAACCAGGTCGCGCTTGCCGTCCATGACGGAGACGATCTGCGCACCGGTCAGGGCGTTCCAGTCGGTGGTAACGATGGTGGCGGTGGGGTTCTTTTCGGCCAGCAGGGCCACGGCCTTGGCGACCTTCTCCTCATCAGCGGTGGCGGTGCGGCTCAGGATGATGCAGGACGCATGGCTGACCTGGTCATCGTAGAACTCGCCGAAGTTTTTCATATACATTTTGACCTTGTTCACGTCCGCGACGGTCACAAAGCTGTTCAGCTCCACGGGCAGGTCCTCGCCCACGCCCTCGACGGCGCGGGTGACGTCGCTCAGCTTGCCGACGCCCGACGGCTCGATGAGGATACGGTCGGGGTGGTAGGTTTCCACGACCTGCTTCAGCGCCTCGCGGAAATCACCGACCAGGCTGCAGCAGATGCAGCCGGAGTTCAGCTCGTTGACCCGGATACCGGCCTCACGCATAAAGCCGCCGTCGATGCCGATCTCACCGAATTCGTTTTCGATCAGCACGATCTGCTCGCCGGCGAAGGCCTCTTTGATGAGCTTTTTGATCAGCGTGGTTTTGCCCGCGCCCAAAAAGCCGGAAAAAATGTCGATTTTGGTTTTCTTTTCTGCCATAATGTGTACCTCTATTCCAAGATTCCCTTTACGTTACGTTAGCAATAGTTATAATTCACTGCTAATACTATTATACCAAACGCGTCAAGGGCTTTTGCGCCTTTTTGCGCGAAAATTTTTGAATTTTTTGCAAATTTCCGTCTTTGGGGGAATTTACAAAATGTTCATACGCATATCATAGTTTTTTCGTAGTTTTCGGGTATTGTATAAGCACAGGGACAAGCGGAGCCGCAACCGCCCCCTGCGAACATGATTCCTCCTCACACCAAACCAAATACCCCGCCCCCCGCCCGGAGCCGCAACCGGACGGGGGCAATTCTTTTATCCTATATTTCAACAAAACCCTCGCCCTCTCTTGCGAGAGGGCGAGGGCAGACTGTCGAAAAAGGAAATTTTCAATCCATTTTCATCGGCGGACATGTGCCGACGATGAAAATACCGCTAGAGCATAAAATCGCGTTCGAGTCGCCGTCAGGCATGAGAACGTGATTTTTTGCGATAGGGTGAATCCAAAGGAGGGGTGCAGGAGTGTGGCGCAGCCACACCACGACGAACCCCTTCTTTGCGCGTGTCGGGTTTCCCGACACGCTGCCGTTATGTATACTTTATGCCGTTTTCAACATCTCGTAGGCAACCAGCACCAGCAGCAGCGGCAGCGCCAGTTTGAGCAAACCGCCCACCACCGCGCCGAGAATCAGCAGCGGCAGCGCCACCACCATCAGCAGGCAGGCGATGACTTTCGCCGCGCCCCACGCAAGGTGCAGCGCCAGGCCAATGCTTTTCACACCCAGCCAGCAAAAAATCGCAATAACAAGAATCGTAAAAAACATACCGTTCCCTCCTTTTTGGGCTTCCTTATTATACTACGAGTTACCCGCCCCGCCTATTGCAAAAATCAATAAAATCCGTAGCTCGGCCAAATTTCCAGGCTTTGCCACCACAGGCGCGGCACGGGCACACCCGCCAGCGCGGGGTAATACCAGACAAACAAAATCAGCGACACAACGCACAAAGTAGCCGCGATCCGCTTGGCTGTGCGCTCGTTCGGGATACGTGCCAGCACCAGCACAAGCCCCGCCAGGCAGAACATCAAACCGGGGAAATAATGGTACTGGAAGGTGCAGCGGGTCACCAGCATCCACGGCAGCATCTGCGCGGCGTACAGAATCAGCACCGCCGCGCCCTGTCGGCTGCCCCGCCCCGAAACCGTGCGCCAGAAGATCCACAGCAGGCAAATAAGCCCGCCCAGGCAGATCACAGGCCCCGCCAGCCCCGCAATGCTGGCCCGTACCTCGCCTGTCAGCGCGTCGTTGCGGTAGTACCACACGGGCCGCAGCCCGAAGATCCAGCTGTACCAGCGGCTTTCAAACGGGTGGGTCGCCTTGAGCTGCGAGTGGTAATTGTACATCGAAAGCTGGCACTGCCACCACTTCTCAAGCCCAAAGTCGGGGTCACGCCAGCGGTACGGCAGGTAGGACGCCAGATAAATGCCCAGCGGCAGCAGCACGTAAAAGCCCACGCCGCCCGCCGCCGCGGCGGCAAATTCGCGCCCGAAATCGGGTTGGTTCTGCCGCCGACGCAGGTACAAAACGCCCAGATACAAAACGGCCAGCCCCGCCCCCGCGTAGATGCCCGTCCACTTGGCGGCGCAGCCAAACCCAAAGGCCGCCCCGCCCAGCGCCATCGGCAGCAGGGAACGCAGCACACCCTTTTGCAGTACGCTTTGGCAGTACCACACCATGCAGTGTGCCCCCAGCAGGATAAAAAACGTCGCATATACGTCGATTGTGGCAAGCCGACTTTGCGAAAACCGCATAAAGTCCAGTGCCAGCAGCACCCCCGCCGCAGCGCCCGCCCAGCGCTTGCCGGTCAGGCGGCGGGCAAAGCACCACGCCAGCGGCACCAGCAGCACACCAAACAGCGTGCCCGCAAACCGCCAGCCAAAGCCCGTCATGCCAAACAGCGCAATGCCCAGCATGATGCAGTCCTTGCCCAGCGGCGGGTGGGTGGTTTCGTACACGCGCAGAGCATGCAGCTGCTCGTACCCCGTGCGGGCATGGTAGATTTCATCAAAATACATGCTGTTGAGCTGGCTGATTTTTGTCGGTACAGCGTCCGGTTCGTCAAACACCGCCCCGCCGCCGCTTACCGCGGCAGCACCCGCACCGCTGCGCAGGCTTACCTCAAACAGCTGTGCGTTTTCCACCGTTATGTGCAAAACTTCGCCCGCGGCGGCAGTCAAGTCGTGGTTTGCCCAGCAAAAACAGGTGCTGTAACTCAGCGGCTGTTCCAGCAAAACCGCGCCCGCATCGTCGGTGATGCGCACGCTGCCGCCGTCCGAAATGCCCGGGTACAGCCAGACGCCGCTGACCTCCTGCTGCGGCACAACGTCCACGGTCAGCACCGTGTCGGTCGCGTCCAGCGGGTTTTGCGGCGCGGTCATGCTGCCCAGGCAGCAAAAGCTCACGGCGGCCGTGGCCAGCGTCAGTCCCGCCAGCGCCAGCAGCTCCCGCCGCTGCCACTTGGGGCGAGATGCAGGGGGTTCCAGCCAGTTTTGTGCGAAGGAACGTTCTTTTGTGATAGGTGTCGTATGGCCGTTTACGGTAATATCCCACACCGCAAACACCAGCAGCACAAAGCAGATCGTCGTGCCCAGACCACCCAGCAGGGTTATTTCCCGCCCGACGGCGCTGCTCAGCCACATATCGTCGGTGTCCACCACGGTGTACGCCACGGCCAGGTTCAAAAAGCTCGTCAGGGAAAATCCCACCGCCACCGCATAGACGCGGATATCATTCCAGCGCACGGCGGCAAAAATCAGCAGCAGCGCAGCGGGCACCAGATAGCGCTCGTGCATACAGTGTGCCAGCGTAAAGACGCCCGCGCCGTAAAAGCCCGCCAGCAGCAGCGGCGAAAACCGCCCCTGCACGGCGCTGCGGTAGGCAAAAAACGCCATAGCAGCCGTGGTCAGCAGCAGCCCCAGCATACCCAGGGTGCGCCAGCTTATGCCGCCGACGGCGGCTGTATACATATCTTGCCAGTTGCCGCCCAGCGCGGCCAACAAATTAAAGGCGTTGACCGACGCATACGGGTAGCTGCCGACCGTGCCCGCGTACTTGCCCAACAGACCGGGCAGCAGCCCGCGCAGCCCAAAAAACGGCAGACCCGCCGCCAGCACCGGCACAAGGGCCAGCGCCGCACCGCCGAAGCACCGCCCAAAGGCGCGCAGACGGTTTTGTTCCAGCACGATGCCCGCCAAAAAGCAGGCCGCCAGAACGGGGCCGAACAGCAGCGCCTGCGGCTTGATGATAAGCGCCACGCCGTAAAAAACAGCGGCCGGCAGATACTTTTTGTTTTCCAGCAGCAAGAAGCAAAGCAAGATCGGCAGCGAAAACGCCCCGTCGATCTGTTTCCAGACAGCGGTGTCAAACAGCATCACAGGGTCAAACGCCGCAAAGGCCGTCAGGCACCACACGGCCCGCGCGTCCGGCAGGCAGCGCTGCCCCAGCTGCGCCACCAGCCATGCGGCGGCGCAATCGCAGACGGCGGGCACAAAGGCCAGCAAAATTTTGAACGCTGCACCGTCAAAGGCAAAGCCAAAAGCCCTTTGCAGCAGCCCCACCAGCCCCAGCACATACAGGTAGCCGGGCGGGTAGTCGGCAAAATAACCGTCGCT
>USNZ01000120.1 GCA_900556255.1 uncultured Oscillospiraceae bacterium | reverse complement strand
GTTATACCGCATTATCGGGACGGCTGCGGCGGGCGGCATATATGCCGCCCCTACACATCCATAGACCACGAATTTGTTTTTTGACACTCTGACGCGGCGCAACCGCGTATATTCCCCCGAAAGGAGCTGACAAGCCATGGAGCCGCAAAACCAAAGCGCCCTTGCCCTGCTGTGGCAGATGCTTTGCCTGCTGGTAGACCGCACGGTGGGCAACATCCTGCGTATGCTGCTGCAGATCTCCCTGCCCAAAAAGGACCGCGGGCCGATCTCCTGGGGCTTTGTCGCCACGCTGGCGGTCACGCTGGTGTTCGGGTTGGTCATGCTGTTTTCGGCTAGCTATTCCAGCGGATACAACAGCAAATACAAGGATATCTACCACTATATCGGACCCCAGTTTATGATCGCCGTGGTGGGATTTGCGGCCATGCTGGGCATCTCGCGCATCAACTACCGCGCCCTGCGCTACGGCAAAACGGCGCTGTATATCGTGACGATAATTCTGATGGTCATCGCCGCGTTTTTCACCAAGGACGACACCAACGGCACCTACCGCTGGGCGTATGTGTTCGGTATTTCCATTCAGCCGTCGGAGCTGGCCAAATTCTCGGTCATGCTGTGCGCGGCGGATATCATCGACCGTAACCGCGATAAAAACACCACATTTTACTATGGCCTGGTTCAGCCGGTTTTGCCCATTTTGCCCATTCTGGTGCTTATGTTCTTCCAAAAGCACAGCTCCGGCATGGCGCTGATGCTGCTGATTTTGGGCACCGTCATCTTTTGTTCGGGCACGGGTATGCGCTGGTGGCCCATGGCCATACCGGCGGCGGGCTGCGCGGCGGCGGGGTATCTGTACTACCTGACCCAAACCAAAAAGGGCTACGAATCGGTGCGTCTGGGTGCAGCCTTCGGCCTGACCCCCACGGGCACCGAGGGCATGGGTTACCAGACGCGGCAGGGTATTTACGCCATTGCCAGCGGGCGGCTGTTCGGCGTCGGCATCGGCAACAGCGTGCAAAAGCACCAGTGGCTGCCCTACGCCGAAAACGACTTTATCTATGCCATCGTCTGCGAGGAGCTGGGCTATATCGGCGCGGTGGCGGTCATTCTGCTGTTTGCGGCCTTGATTTTGCAGGGCATCTTTATTGCGCTGCGCTCGCCGGATTATTTCGGTACGTTGTTGGGCATCGGCATAATCTCGCAGATCGCGTGGCAGGTATTCTGGCATATCGGCGTCAACACGGCGCTTTTGCCCAACACCGGCATCGGTCTGCCGTTCTTCTCCTACGGCGGCACCAGTTTGCTGATATTGTTGGGTGAAATGGGTGTGCTGCTCAGTATATCGCGGGCCGGCAACGCCCGCGAGGCCGCGCACCGCAAGCAGGAGCGCGCCGAAACCGAAAAGGTGCTGGGGCAGCGCCGCGTCTACCGCAAGTCTGCCGCCGGACATCATGCTTAAACGAGGTGTAATTATGCGTGTTTTGATTGCCGCCGGCGGCACCGCCGGACATATCAACCCGGCGCTGGCCATTGCCGGTGCGCTGAAGGCCGCCGACCCCACGGCGGAAATTCACTTTGCCGGCCGGAAAGAGGGGATGGAGTACGGCCTTGTCACCAAGGCGGGGTATCCCTTCCACCATATTGAGATCAACGGCTTTCAGCGCCGCTTAACGCCCGAAAACATCGTGCGCAATGTGGTGGCACTGTGGCATCTGGCACTGTCCGGCCCGCGCACACAGAAAATCCTCAACGAAGTATCGCCGGATCTGGTCATCGGCTGCGGCGGCTACGTCAGCGGGCCGATCGTGCGCGCCGCCGCCAAGCGCGGTATCAAGACCGCCATTGACGAGCAGAACGCCTTCCCCGGCGTGACCAACAAGCTGCTGGCGAAGGACGTGGACGTCATCTTTGCCGCCAGCGCCGACGCGGTGGAAAAGCTCGGTGCGCCCGAAAAAACGCTGGTCGTGGGCAACCCCGTGCGGCCCGAAATCCTGTCTGCCGACCGCGAGACCGCCCGCCGCAACCTGAATGCGGGGCAGCGCACCGTAATTGTCAGCTTTGGCGGCAGCCTGGGCGCCGACCGCGTCAACGAGGTGGTGGCGGACCTTTGCAAGTGGGAGGCCGACACCCACGCCGAGGTGCTGCACCTGCACGCCACAGGCAAGCGCGGCGTGGCTCTGTTTGAGCGCCTGCAAAAAGAAAAGGGCTTTGCCCCCGGCGACAACCTGCAGGTCATGCCCTACATCAACAATATGCCCCAGATGCTGGCGGCTGCCGATCTGGTCATTGCGCGTTCCGGTGCGCTGACGCTGGCCGAGCTGGAGGCTGTGGGGCGGGCGTCCATTTTGATTCCCAGCCCCAACGTGGCAGAAAACCACCAGTATTATAACGCGCTGGAGCTGCAAAACGCAGGGGCTGCCGTGGTTATCGAAGAAAAGAACCTGACAGGGCAGCTGCTGGTGGACACCGTGCAGACCCTGCTGGCCGAACCGGGCAAGCTGGCCGCCATGGGGCAAAATGCCAAGGCCGTGGGCAACCCCCGCAGCCTGGAACTGATTACCGAAAAATTACTGGAACTGATGCAATAAATCCAAAAGGAGGGGCCGCAATATGGGGAATGACCGCCGAAACAACGGCTCCGCCAACAAAAAACGCAGCCTGGGCAGCCGCGTGGGGCTGCAAAAAGCGACCCCGCCGCCGCGCCGTGCCGCGCAAGGCACACCGCGCCCCGCCCAAACCCCGCCCCCGCGCCCGCAGCAGGCACCGCCCCGCCCGCAAAACCAGCTGAACCCGCAAAAGCCCGGCTACCGACCCGGCGCGCCCAAAAAACAGCGCCGCGTCACCCAAGCCGAGCAGCTGCGCCGCCGCCGTCGCCGCCGTATTCTGGGCGTGCTGGCTGTGCTGGCGGTGCTAGCCGCCGCTGTGCTGTTGTCGGTCAATTTGCTGTTCAAGGTCACGGCGTTCCGTATTGAGAATTTTGACCGCACCACCCCCGCCGACACAGGCATCTATTCGGGGGAGGAAATTTTGAACGCCCTGCAAATCGAGCAGGACAGCAACCTGTTCGGCTTTTCCACCGCCGCCAAGACGCAGGAACTTTCCCTTGCGCTGCCGTACCTCGACCGTGTGCAGGTGGATATCCAGCTGCCGGGCACCGTGGTCGTCAAGGTGGAACCTGCCACCGAGCGCTTTGCCGTACCCTATGACGGCGGCTGGGCGATTTTGAGTGACAGGCTGAAAATTCTGCGCCTGGCCGACAGCCGCCCCGACGGGATGCTCTCGCTCTCCATGACGCTGGACGATACCTTTGACCCGCAGGTGGGCACCTACGTTGAACCTGCCAGCTACAACTCGCTGCTGGACGCGCCCGCGCAGTCTGCCCAAACCGACGAAAATGCCGAGTCTGCCGCGCCCACACCCACGCCGACCGCCACCGCCGCGCCGGAGGTCGTCTACCTGCAAACGCCCGCGCCCGAGGTGCTGCAAAACCTGCTGACCGAGCTGCACGAAAAAGACCTGTTTGACGGCATCACCGCTGTGGACATTGCCGATTTAAGCCGCATCAGCGTCGTGTACCAGGACCGTGTGCGGGTCATTTTGGGCAACGATACCAATATGGAATACAAGCTGCGCCTGGCCGCCGTGGCGCTGACCGACCCCGACGAGGGCCTGCTGCCCGCCGACCGCGGCACATTGGATGTCAGCATGACCGAATCGGACGGCAGCATCAAGGCCTACTTTGACCCCGGCACCGCGCCGTAAAACCCTGCTTACAAATACAAAAAAATGCCCCGCCGCAAATTTGCGGCGGGGCGATTTGTTTACAGAAAAATCAGACGTTCAGCTCAACATGCTGGCCCAGATCCTCTTGGTTGGCATCCAGCACGGGGCGGATAACATCGCGCAGGAACTCGGTGACCTGCTCGGCGCTGCGGCCGGTAAAGGCTTCGGGGCTAAGCTCGGCCTCGATCTCCTCACGGGTCAGACCAAAGGCGGGGTCAGCTTCGACGCGGGCAATCATGTCGTTGGGCAGGCCTTCCTGCTTGACAACGGCTGCGGCGGCCACGGCATGTTCGCGCAGACGCTCGTGCAGCTCCTGGCGGTCGCCGCCCTTCTTGACAGCCTTCATCATGATGTTCTCGCTGGCCATAAAGGGCAGCTCGGCCATAACGCGGGCGCGCACGACCTTGGGGTAGACGACCAGCCCGTCGGAAACATTCAGCAGAATGTTCAAAATGGCGTCGGCGGCCAGGAAACCCTCGGCCATGGCGATGCGCTTGTTGGCAGAGTCGTCCAGCGTGCGCTCAAACCACTGGGTGCCGCTGGTCATGGCGGGGTTCAGCACATCCACCATCAGGTAGCGGCTCAACGCACAGATACGCTCGCAGCGCATGGGGTTGCGCTTGTAGGGCATGGCGGAAGAACCGATCTGATTTTTCTCAAACGGCTCCTCCATCTCCTTGAAGTTGGCCAGCAGGCGCAGGTCGGTGGCAAACTTCATGCAGCTCTGGGCAATGCCTGCCAGAGCGTTCAGGATAAAGGCATCCACCTTACGGCTGTAGGTCTGGCCGGACACGGGGATCACGGCATCCGGGGCAAAGCCCATCTCCTTGGCAATGGAAGCATCCACAGCGCGGATCTTGTCTGCATCGCCCTTGAACAGCTCCATAAAGGAAGCCTGGGTGCCGGTGGTGCCCTTGACACCGCGCAGCTGCAGGGTAGCCAGACGATGG
>USNZ01000119.1 GCA_900556255.1 uncultured Oscillospiraceae bacterium | reverse complement strand
GGTGGGCCTCGATGGCGTGGATGACCTGCGGGTTTTCGCGGTACTTCTTGCAGATATCGACGCCGATCTGGACGTGGCTGCCCTCGATCTCGTGGTCGAGCGCCTTGCCGATATCATGCAGCAGACCTGCGCGGCGGGCCAGCTGCACATTGATGCCCAGCTCGCCGGCCATCAGCCCGGCCAGCCAGGCCACCTCGATGGAGTGGCTCAGCACGTTCTGGCCAAAGCTGGTGCGGTACTTCAGGCGGCCGATCAGCTTGACCAGATCGGGGTGCAGGCTGTGCACACCCAGATCCATGACGGCCTTGTCGCCCTCGCGCTTCATCTGGATCTCCAGCTCGCGGCGGCATTTTTCCACCGTTTCCTCAATGCGGGCGGGGTGGATACGGCCGTCGGCAATCAGGCGTTCCAGCGCCATGCGCGCCACCTCGCGGCGGGTCTGGTCAAAGCTGGACAGGGTGATGGCCTCGGGCGTGTCGTCGATGATCAGGTCGCAGCCCGTGGCGGTTTCCAGCGCGCGGATATTGCGGCCCTCGCGGCCGATGATGCGGCCCTTCATCTCGTCGTTGGGCAGCGGTACCACGCTGACGGTGGCCTCGCCGGTGGCATCGGCGGCGCAGCGGGCAATTGCCTGGCCCACCAGATCGCGGGCGATCTGGTCGCACTCGTCCTTCATGTTGGCGTGGTAGGCGCTGATCTTCATCGCCTTTTCGTGGGTCAGCTCGTCGTCCATCTGCTTGAGCAGCACGGCGCGGGCATCCTCCTTGGACATGGCGGCGATGGTTTCCAGCTTTTCGGTCTGGCGCAGCTTCAGCTGTTCCAGCTCGTCCAGGCGGGCTTCCACGGTCTCGGTGCGGCGCTTGAGGTCCTCCTCCTTGCGCTCCATGGCGGCGGTGCGCTTGTCCAGCGCCTCCTCCTTTTGGTCCATGCGGCGCTCCTGGCGGGAGACTTCGGCGCGGCGGTCTTTGATTTCCTTGTCGGCCTCGGCCTTCAGGCGGAAAGCCTCGTCCTTGGCTTCGATGATGGTTTCCTTGCGCTTTTGCTCGGCGGATTTGATGGCATCGTTGACGATGCGCTTGGCTTCTTCCTCGGCCGAGCCGAGCTTAGCCTCCGCGGTGCGCTTGCGGTTTTCGCCGCCGAGGTAAAAACAAATCGCCCCGGAGACGGCAGCGGCAACAAGGACCAGCACCACAACTAAAATGGGATGCATAGTCAGTTTCACTCCTTATCAAGTTCGGAGGGCACTGCGCAGCGGGACGCTTCTCGTTATGATATTTTGGCACAGCACAGCACGGGGCAAGGTACACCATGCCCCTCACCGTGCTAAAAAAGTACATAAACACGCAAAAAAGCGTGAAACATTCATATCGTAAAAAGCGGCGCTCCCGTTGGGCGACACCCTTGTTAAGCCCCGCCGCCCACAGGGTGCGGCGGGTTCTTATTTCCTAAAGTAATTGTAACTTTTTTTGGGGCATATGTCAAGGTGATAGTTTGTCGTATTCAACAAAAAATCAGCGCGTTCAGCGCGTCAACATGACAGCCAGGCACTCATACTGCTCGTCGCGGGCGTAGGCGTGGATGGATTCCGTCTTTTGCCCCGCCGGCAGCTCGGCCCGCACATTGTGGGGCGTGGCGGCGCACAGCGGCCGCAAAGCATCGCCTTCGGCCAGATAAAACTGCAGATATTCGCCTTGGGCGCAGACGCGCACGGGGCGGCCGTCCATGGCAAACACCGGCCCCGCGTTCAGGTGGGCGGGCAAAAAAGCGCGGTGGGTAAAGGCAAAGCCCTCGTCGGGCTGCAGCAGAAATTTTTGGGGGTCCGCCTCGTCCCGCGTCAGTTCATACAGATGCACACGGGTCTGCTCGGGGTGCTTTTCGTCCGGCTCGGAAAACAGGATGCCCATGCTCTCCCGCCCGGGCACGGCCACAGGGGCTATCAGCCCCGCCGGCAGGTCAAAGTGCGCCACAGGGTCCCACTGGGCGGGAAATTCCGGGCTCCAGAAAAGCTGCCAGCCGTTCTCGTCGGCGGCCAGCAAAAAACAGTCACGGTTCCAGTCAAACACCAGCGGGTAGGCGTAGGCCCCGCCCAGCGGCAGGTACTGCCACGGCCCGCGGACGCCGTTTTCCAGCGCGGCCAGACAGGCGCGGCCCTGCTCGTCCCCCGCCAGCAGCCAGTGCGCATCGTCGCGGCAGATCAGCTGCGGCGCATGCCAGGGGGCGTCCTGCCCTTGCGCGCAGACGGTAAAGGCGGGCAGACCCATGGCGGGCATGGGGTCGGTGCCCTCACACGCGGGGCGGGCGCGCAGCAGCAAGGCCGGCTGCGGCTCACGGCGGGCAGCCAGCTTTTCCCAAAGCAGTTGCAGGTTCGGCGTTTTCATCGGTCGGCACCGTCCGTGTCGTTCAGGCTTGCGTCGCGGATGGCCTTGATCTTCTTTTCCAGATCAAAGCTCTTTTCCAGCCCCGGATAGACGGCCTGCAGCGCGGCCTGCAGCGGCAGCCACAGGTTGAGCAGCAGCACCGCCGGGACCGACAGCGGGAAAAACAGCGCAATGGCCGCCGCGTACAGCACCAGCCACAGCACGGCCAGCGCGGCGCGGGGCAGGTAGCCCAAAAGCAGCAGCAGGGCGTTGCGCAAGATGCCCGCAAAGTTCATTTCCAGCAGGGCGACCTGGGTGAAGGTCAGCAGCGCCATGCCCAGCAGCAGAAACACCCCCACAAACACGACGGCAATCAGCACGGGGTTCTGCGACCATTCCGTGTGGAACAGCGAGAAGATCTCGGCACCCAGCAGCAGACCGAACACAACGCCCGGCAGCAGCGACGCCTTGGCGTTGCGTTTCCAGGCGCGGCGGTAGGTGGCCCACCAGTAGCCCGGCTCGTCGCGCAGGCTGCGCAAAATCGTATCGTTCAGCCCCACAAGCTGGGGTGCCATAACGGCACCGCCCACAACACCCGCCAGCAGCAGCGGCAGCACGGCGTGGGTCGTCACAGCGAACCAGACGCCCGCCATGTAGGGCACAGCGCCCAGCAGCGCCAGCATACCGGCACACCAGAACGCCGTGCCGTCGCGGGTAAACATCTCCCAAAAGCGGGGCAGACCTTTTTTGCGGGGGGCGTTTTCGGGTACGCCGGGGCCGGGTTTGTCAAAATTGAAGTTAAATAAAGCCATGATGCATTACTCCTGTTGATGATTTGCCCCGTACCGCACGGCTCCGTTGCCGGTGAGCAGGTCGGGTTCTATGCGCAGGCCGGGCTTGCGCCCTTTTTGCGCTTCGGTCAAAAAAAGCCACGGCGCGTCCTGTGCCGTTTTGCGGGCAAAGGCCAGCCGCTTGGGTTCCAGCCCGACGGCGCGCAGCGCGCAAAACACGTCCGCCAGGCTGTCGGGGCGCTGGCAAAGCACCAGTCTGCCGCCGTCACGCAGGGCGCGCGCGGCACAGGCGGCCAGGTCGGCGGTGGTGCAGCTGTCGGTATGGCGGGCGGCGGCGCGCAGCGGGTCGGGGCTGCGGGGACCTGCCGCAAAATACGGCGGGTTGCAGGCCGCAAAATCGTACCGACCACGCTCTGCCCCCTGCAAAAACAGGGTGCGCAGGTCGGCGCAAAGCGGCGTAATGTGCGCAGCATCGTTGTCCCGCACAGCCTCGGCGCACAGGGCGCTGGCTTCGGGCATAATTTCCACCGCCGTGCAGGGGCCGCGGTAGCCCTGGTCATGCCATTCCAGCGCTACGATGCCGCAGCCGCTGCAAAGTTCCAGTGCGCGGAACCTGTTTTTGGGCACAGCAAAGCGCGCCAGCAGCAGCGCATCGGTGCCGAACTGCGCGCCGGGCGCGGTGTATACCTTGGTACCGTTGGTTAGGATCTCCGTCGCCATTTACTTTTTATTGCGCAGCATCGCATATTTCAGGATGCCGATCTGGGTCTTGCTGTCCTTGATGGTGCCGTCCATGACAAGGCGCAGGGCTTCGTCCAGCGGCATTTTTACAACGTCCAGAAACTCGTCCTCGTCCAGATGCTGGCTGACGTTGTGCAGCCCCGTGGCGGCCCACAGGTAGATTTTTTCGCTGTCGTAGCCGACGGTGGGGTAAACGACGCCCAAATCCACAAAGCGGTCGGCGGTCAGGCCACATTCCTCGGCCAGTTCGCGCTTGGCGGCCGCAAAGGGGTCCTCGTCCTTTTCGAGCTTGCCGGCGGGCAGTTCCCACATTTCCTCGCCCAGAGCGTAGCGGTATTGGCGCACCATCGTTATGTTTTCGTTTTCATCCACAGGCAGGATGCAGGCACCGCCGTGGTGATGCACGACCTCGCGGGTGCTGGTGTTGCCGTTTTCCAGCAGGACCTTGTCGTAGGTGACGCGGATGACGCGGCCGTTGAAGATTTCCTCACTGGAGAGGGTGGTTTCGGTATGAGGCATAGGGATCCTTCCTTTTTAATAGATAATAGATAAGAGATAAAAGATAATAAATTAGGAGTGTCCGCCGCGCGGACACATTTTTATACAGTGCGATGTAGGGCGGTAAGTAGTTATAGGCAAGGCACCATTTCCGGCAGGTTTGTAGGGGACGCATAAATGCGTCCCGTGCGGTTTGTCCGGTAGGTTGGCAATAACGGGATGGCTGCACGGGCGGCATATATGCCGCCCCTACGGACTAGCCCGTAATTTTAGCGTAATCGTTATACCGCGGGCGGGGCATGCCCCGCCCCTACCGGATGGTGAATTTTTCGGCGGAGCCGTAAGACGGGAGTGGGTGGGCGG
>USNZ01000118.1 GCA_900556255.1 uncultured Oscillospiraceae bacterium | reverse complement strand
ACCCCGGAGCAATGCCATGAGATCGGCGTGGCACTGGCCCGCAAGGTCTGGGGCAAGCGCTTTCAGGTGCTGGTCGCCACTCACATGAATACGAATAACCTGCATAACCACTTCGTTATCAATTCCGTATCGTATGTGGACGGCAAGAAGTACGAGCAGCGCCGCAGCCAGTATGCCGAGTTCCGGGCAGCATCCGACAAGCTGTGCCGTGAGTACGGCTTGTCGGTGGTGGAGCAGCCCAAAGCCAAGGAACCGGCACGGTACGCCCGGATGCGCGAAGCCATCGACCAAGCCTGTGAGGATGCCAGCACCGCCGAGGATTTTCACAGAGCGCTGTACCGGCAGGGGTATATTTTCGGTAGTGACCCAAACCGAAAGTATGCAACGATTCGGGCGCGGGATGGCGGACGATCCGTGCGGCTTTATAGGCTGGGAGAAGAATACGATTTACCTACCATAGATGACCGACTGCGCGGAAATTACCTGTTGTATGGGGCAGGGTTGTATGAACGGAAACACCCGCCACGTCAGTATACGCCGAAACGGTATCGCCCCAAGGATACCTATGCAGGAAAAGGCATCCTCCAAATTTTCCTAGAGGTATTCTTCGGGGAATCCCAGATGCACCGCTTATATCTGTACTACTGTTACCAACTGGGCATCTTACCCAAGAAGCAGCAGCCCCGCATCAATCGCCCGGAATTAGAGCGCATCTGGAAAGATACCGAGAAAATCCTTGCAGAGCACGCTTTTGTTCACGACCACAAGTTTCCCTCTTTGCAAGCAATCGTGGACTATCGCAAGAGCTTGTCCCAGCAGATGGAAACCCTCGCCGCGCAGCGGGCGGAAGTCGTTAAGCAGATGCGCCGTAAGGATGCACCGCCGGAACTGGCAGACCGCCGTGCAGTGCTTACCTGTAAGATTGCTGAACTCCGCAAAGAGGACAAGATTGCAGAGGGAGCCATCAAGCGTATTCAACGCACACGCGAATCCAACCATATTGACCGGGAAAACAGGATGCCGCTGCATCCCAGACCACGCCGCCGCAGACGTGAACGGGAGCGCGAATGATGTCAGTTTGCACCCAATGTGCAGGACGGTTCTTGTGCAATTCTGTGAATAGCTTTCCGGCAGGATTGCTGGTATCGTTGTACCGAACCCAAAATGCAGCAACTTGAAAAAAAGGAGAGATGCCTATGGTAGCAGGACGCTTACAGGAGAAAAACGGATTTTATTACATCGTGCTGAGTTACACGGACTCGGCGGGCAAACGCCGTCAGCCGTGGATCGGCACGGGGCTGCCCGTCAAGGGCAACAAGAAACGCGCCGAAAAAATGCTGGCAGAAACGCGAAAGGATTTCACGATTCCCAAGGGTCAGGTGTCCGAACTCAGCCCCGATATGGCATTCAGCGACTATATGCGGTACTGGCTGAAAATGATGCGCACAGCCGTAACGGAAACTACTTACTCGTCCTATTGCTTCAATGTGGAAAAGCACATCATTCCCTACTTTGAACCGCTGGGCGTAACGCTGGCAGGGTTACAGCCGCGCCAGATTCAGAGCTTTTATCTGCACGAAGCGGAAACGCTGAAAAACACCTCTATCCTGCGATTCCACGCCAATCTGCACAAGGCACTGAAATACGCCGTGCGCATCGACCTGATAGCCAGCAACCCGGTGGACAAGGTAGACCGCCCCAAGCCGCAGGCATTCATGGCAAGCTATTACAGCGCCGAGGAGATGGAAAAGCTCTTTGAAGCCGCCCAAGGGCATAAGCTGGAACTGATTATCCAGCTTGCAGCCTTTTACGGACTGCGCCGTGCGGAGGTGATGGGGCTGCGGTGGGAGGCCATCGACTTTGAGGCCAAGACGCTGACCATTCGCCACATCGTGACCAGCACCCGCATTGATGGCAAGAAGATTTTGGTAGAAGCTGACCGCGCCAAAACAAAATCCAGTCTGCGCACCTTGCCGCTGGTAGACCCGATTGCCGAGCGCTTAAAAGCCGTCAAAGAGCAGCAGGAATACAACCAAAAAATCTGCGGCAACTGCTATAATCAAGAGTACCTTGGATATGTATTTGTAGATGCAATGGGAAACCTGATCCAGCCGGATTCCGTAACGACAGGCTTTCCGCAGCTGCTGAAAGAGAATGGTCTGCGCAGGATTCGATTCCACGACTTGCGCCACTCCTGTGCCAGCCTATTGCTGAAAGAGGGCGTACCGATGAAGCAGATTCAAGAGTGGCTGGGTCACAGCGATATTTCCACCACAGCGAATATCTACGCGCATCTGGATTCGCAGTCCAAAAACTTAAGTGCCCGAACGATGGCAAATACGCTGACATTGCCGGAGGCACAGCCCATAAAGAAGTGGTAATTTGAACAGCGGCGGCACCTGAGAAATCGGGTGCCGCCTTTTTTGCTGTTAATTTGTACCCAAGCTGCGGGAAGAATCTTGTGTAGTTCTGTGAATAGCTATTTGCCACGATTGCTGGTATGATTTGTACCGAACCCGAAAATCACTACTTGAAAATAAAGGGGAGATGTTTATAAGAAAAGCAACGGAATTTTGCAAACTGGCAGCAAAAAATCACTACCCAATGTAGAATTGAGTAGTGATACTTGGCGCAGACGGTGGGATTCTCCCGCGCCCTTGCAACAGTCCGCAGGACTGTTGCAGCCCGGCGGGACGCAAAGCGCCGGGCACGGGCTGTTCGAATCCCACCTTGCAACCCTTGCATAGTTTGCCGCAAAAATAAAAGACAGCACCCCGCAGGGTGCTGTCTTTGGCGCAGACGGTGGGATTCGAACCCACGTGGCATTGCTGCCAAATTGATTTCGAGTCAATCTCGTTACGACCGCTTCGATACGTCTGCTTATTCGGGTGCTTCCGCAAGGAAAGCACCTATTAGTATACCAGAAACGCCCCGCCGTGTCAATGTTTCGGCGGGGCAAATCGGGTAAAACAAGGCGGCAAAATCCGAAAAACGGCGGCGCAGCCCGCGCGGTGCGGATGCGTCAGCCGGCAGGCCGGTGGTTACAGCTTACCGTCCAGCAGCAGGTCGCGAACCTCCAAAAGGTCGTTGCAGCGGCGTGTATACAGCTGCTCGATCTCCGGGGTGGGCTGCGCCATGTCGGGAATCATCACGGTCACGGCACCGGCGGCGTGGCCCGCGCGGATGCCGTTAAAGCTATCCTCCAGCACAAGGCACCTATGGATATCCAGTTTCAGGCGGCGGGCGGCCTCCAGGAAAATATCGGGTGCAGGTTTGCTGTGCGCAACGTCGCTGCCGCAGACTACATCGTGAAAATACCGCGCTGTACCGGTGGTTTGCAGGTTCATTTCAATCGTGGCGCGCGGGCTGGAGCTGGCCACGATGCGCGGCATGGCAAGATCCTCCAGCGTGGAGAGCAGCTCTTTCAGGCCGGGCTTGCAGGGCACGCCCTCGGCAAAACGGTCGTCCGCAAGGCGCCAAATCGTTTGCAGTACCTTTTTGGGGTCGGCATCGGGGATAAATTCCGCTATATGGCGCTGCAGGTTGTCCCCCGCCAGCCCCCGCCCGCCTGCCAAAAAGCGCGGCATATCGTCAGGCAGCGGCAGGCCCAGCTCGGCGCAGGCAGGCTCCCACAGGGTATCCCACAAGCGCTCGGTGTCGAACATCAGACCGTCCATATCAAAAATTACACCCTGAATCATAACCTGTGACCTCTCTTGTTACACACTATTTCCAGTATATAGTACCACGTTTTTGCCGCGAAGGCAACATAAATTTGAAAATTCCGCAACAAAAATGGGCGAAAGTCTTGAATTCAGCGGTTCAGAGCGCTATAATAAACACAAGTTTCCGGGCAGCGGGTGTGCGACCGGCTGCGGGAAAGGACAAGAGAGAGGTTGACAAGTATGTTGGATATCAAAATTGTAAAAACCGAGCATCCCAAAGCCAAGCCTGCGGACGAGAGCAAGCTGGGATTCGGCCAAATTTTCAGCGATCATATGTTCCTGATGGACTACACCGCCGGGCAGGGCTGGCACGACGCGCGCATTGTGCCCTACGGCCCGTGGGAGATGGACCCCGCCACGACGGTGTTCCACTACGCACAGGAAATTTTTGAGGGTATGAAGGCCTACCGCACCGCCGAGGGCAAGATCCAGCTGTTCCGCCCCGACTGCAACGCGAACCGCTTTAACGATTCGGCTGACCGTCTGGGTATGCCTGCCATTCCGCCGGAGGATTTCGTGCAGGCCGTCAAGGCGCTGGTCGATGTTGACCGCGACTGGGTGCCCCATTCTGACGGTGCATCGCTGTATATCCGCCCGTTCTGCATTGCCACCGATGTGGGCCTGGGCGTACATGCCGCCAAGCATTACCGCTTTGCCATCATCTGCGCACCGTCGGGTGCCTACTACGCCGAGGGTCTGGACCCCGTGCGCATCTACGTTGAGGACGAGTACATCCGCGCCGCGCCCGGCCTGACCGGCTTTACCAAGTGCGGCGGCAACTATGCGGCGTCCATCAAGGCGGGCGAACTGGCCGAGGAGCGCGGTTTCAGCCAGGTTTTGTGGCTGGACGGCGTTGAGAAGAAGTACGTTGAGGAAGTCGGCTCGATGAACATTATGTTCAAGATCGACGGCGAAATTTACACCGCGCCCTGCGTGGGCACCGTTTTGCCCGGCGTGACCCGCCGTTCCATCATTGAATTGCTGCGCGACTGGGGCTATCAGGTCCACGAGGAGCGCGTGGCCATTGCCGATATCATGAAGGCTGCCGACGAGGGCAAGCTGGAGGAAGTGT
>USNZ01000117.1 GCA_900556255.1 uncultured Oscillospiraceae bacterium | reverse complement strand
GACAGCATCGGCGGCTGGGTGCAGATGGTGCCGCACCAGCCTACCGTGATAAGATTCGGCTTGTCGGGCGAACCGCAGCTTACCAGCACCGGCGGTTCGGGATTTAACAGGGTGGAACCTTTCCAGACCTGACGGCTCATTGTGCATCCTCCTTGATTTCACCAAAGTTGGGGGTCGTCTCGCTGATAATATAGCGCGGGCGGTGCTTGGACTCCATGTAAATTTTTCCGATATACTCACCGATAACGCCCAGGCAAATCAGCTGTACCCCGCTTACAAAGCAAATGATGCTGGTCATGGACGCCCAGCCCGAAACCGTTGTGCCGATAATAGCCTCCACGATGGCCCAAACTACGCCGATAAAGCTGACCAGCGCCACAAAAACGCCAAAGCCCGTGATAAAACGAATGGGCTTGATGGACAGGCTCGTGATGCCGTCAAAGGCCAGCGACAGCATCTTGGACAGGGGGTAGTGGCTCTCGCCGGCGATGCGCTCGTGGCGCTCGTAGGTCACGCTGGTGGATTTGAAACCGACCAGCGGCACCATGCCGCGCAGAAACAGGTTGACCTCCTTAAACTTGGCAAACTCCTCCAGCACGCGGCTGCTCAGCAAGCGATAGTCGGCGTGGTTAAAAACAACCTCGGCGCCCATGGCATTCAGCAGCTTGTAGAAACTTTCGGCGGTAAAACGCTTAAAAAAGGTGTCGGTGTCGCGTTTGCTGCGCACGCCGTACACTACATCGCAGCCGTCGCGATAGGCATCTACCATGGCGTCCATGGCGTTGATGTCGTCCTGTCCGTCGCAGTCGATGGAGATAGTGATATCGCAGCGGCTCTTGGCCTCCATCAGACCGGCCAGCACGGCGTTTTGGTGGCCGCGGTTGCGGCTTTGGCAGATGCCGACATAGTGTTCATCGGCAGCAGCCAGCCCGTTGATGATTTCCCAGGTGCGGTCTTTGGAACCGTCGTTCACAAACAGGACGCGGCTGTCGGGGCTGATTTTTCCGACGGCGGCAAGATCGTTTATCTTTTGCAAAAACAGCGGTGCGGTGATAGGCAAAACCTCCTGCTCGTTGTAGCAGGGGATAACAATATACAAAATCGGTTGGGTGCGGTTCATGGCGATACTCCTGTCCGTATTACATTTTGTGTGTTTCGGTAAGCCGATGCAGATCCTTTACGGTGAGGCGGTTTTTTTTCACGGTAATCAATCCGTCCTGCTGCATACGGCTCAGTTCTCGGCTCAAGGCGCTGCGGTCGCAGTTGAGGTAGGCGGCCAGCTCGGCGCGGGTCAGCAACGTGGTAAAGCTGTCGGAACCGGCAGCCTTGCACTGCCCGACCAGCCACAGCGCAATGCGCTGCCGCAGGCTCTTGCAGCAAAGCAGCTCCAGACGGTCGTCTAAAGCAAAATATTTTCGTGCCACCGTAGAAAGCCAGTTCTGCAGCAAACGCAGATGCAGCTCCGGCAGGCTGCTGCCGGGCTGCAGGATCGCAGCGGCGGGCAGGTACAGTACGGTGGTGGCCTCGGCAGTACGCACGTTGACGGGGCTTTGATTCTGCCCGCCCGCCAGCACGTCGGCAAAAACGTCGCCGGGGCCATGGCGAGACATCACGATATCGGTGCCGTCGGGCAGGGGCTTTTCGGCAAGAATGCTGCCCTGCACGATCACCCCAACCTCAGCGGTCGAATAACCTGCCATCAACAGGATCTCTCCTTTGTCGTAGCGACGCAGGCGGGGGCAAAACTCCTGCAGCAGCGCGCCCAATTCCTCGGACGAAAAGCCGTGCAGCAGGTCGGTGCGCTGCAGCAGCGGATAGTAGGGGGTGTAGTCCATAGGTTTTCTTTCTTCCGTTGCCAATGCAACAGACATTTTTCTATCATTATAGTATAGTAAGGCAGCAAATGCAACCGAATAGAAAGATTTAGGGGAGAATTTTATGAAACTGAAAAAAATCCTGGCTGCCGTTATGGCGGCGGCCTTGGTATTGTCGCTGGCCGCCTGCGGCGGTTCCGCAAGCAGTGTAAGCAGTGAACCCGCATCGTCCGCCGTCTCGTCCTCGGCAGAGGAAACCGCCGTCTCGTCCTCGGCAGAGGAAACCGCCGCCCCGACCGAGAGCGAGCCGCTGCGCGTTGCCGGGCTGAAAGGCCCCACCACCATGGGACTTGTCAATCTGTTGGGACTTTCGCCTGATTCCAAGGCAGACGAAAACGGTCTGAAACCCAGTCAGGACGGCAGTGTGCTGTACAACATGTACGGCGCGGCGGATGAGCTTGTGCCGCTGCTCGTCAAGGGCGACCTGGACGCCGCCTGTGTGCCCGCCAACCTCGCAGCCACCCTGTACAATAAAACGCAGGGTGCTGTGCAAGTTGCCTGCATCAATACGCTGGGAGTTTTGTATGTCGTGGAAAAAGGCGACACCGTGCAGAGCATGGCCGACCTAAAGGGCAAGACCCTTGTCACCACCGGCAAGGGCACCACGCCGGAGTATGTTCTGCGCTATCTGCTGAGCCAAAACGGCATTGACTCTGACAAGGACATTACCATTGAATACACCAGTGAAGCTACCGAGGCGCTGGCCAAGGTGCAGGCAGGGGAGGTCAGCATTGCCATGCTGCCCCAGCCCTTTGTGACGGCAGCCATGGCCCAGACCGAGGGACTGCGCATTGCGCTGGACATGAACGCCGAATGGCAGGCTGTGGCTGGTTCGCCGTTGGTAACAGGTGTTTTGCTGGTGCGCAAGGACGCTGTTGAGGTCGACCCTGCCCGCTTTGCGGATTTTATGGAAAAGTACAAGCTCAGCACCGAGCAGGCCAACACCGACCCAGAAGGCACCGCCGCCCTGTGTGAGGCATTCGGCGTGGTGGCCAAGGCGGCACTGGCGCAAAAGGCGCTGCCGCAGTGCAACATCGTGTTTGAAACGGGCGACACCATGAAAACTGACCTGACCGCCTACTACAAAGTTCTGTTTGATGCCGACCCGACCAGTGTCGGCGGCGCTCTGCCCGGCGATGACTTCTACTATGCAGGATAAATTTCCACTGTGGCAGCGCGTGGCAGCGCTGGCGGTCTGGGTGCTTTTGTGGCAGTTGGCCGCCTCTGCCTTGGGGCACGGCGGGCTGTTTTTGGCTACACCCTGGCAGACTGTGCAGGCGTTGGCGGCGCTTTTGCCCACAACGGCGTTTTGGCGCAGTATCGGATTCAGTACGCTGCGCATCCTGCTGGGCTTTGTGCTGGCAGTGATCGGCGGGTTGGTACTGGGGGCGGCGGGGGCGCGATGGCGCGCGGCTCGGCTGATGATCGACCCCGCCATGCAGTTGATCCGCGCCATGCCTGTGGCAAGTTTTGTGATTTTAGCGCTTCTATGGGTGCGCAGCGCCAATTTGAGCGTTGTTGTCAGCTTTACCCATGTACTGCCTGTGGTCTACGCGGGTGTGCTGGGCGGCATTGCCGACACCGACCCCTGCCTGTTGGAGATGGCCAAAGTCTACCGACTGCCGTTGACGGCGCGTCTGCGGTATATCTGGCTGCCGGGAATCTTTCCGAGCTTTTGCCAAAGCTGCATTGCCGCCATGGGCATGTGCTGGAAAAGCGGTGTCTCGGCGGAGGTCATCGGCCTGCCTGACCAAAGTGTGGGCGATGCCTTGTATCGCGCCAAAATCACCCTTTCGACACCCGATGTCTTTGCCTGGACGCTGGTCATCGTGCTACTGTCGGCGGTGCTGTCCGGGGCGGCTGCCAAGGGGCTGACGGCCCTGAAAACAAAACTTTGCGGGGAGGCTGCCGCATGAGCATTGTGATGGAGCATCTCTCCAAACGCTTTGGAACCGAGACGGTTCTGACGGATTTTTGCTGGCGGGTGGAGGGGCCGACGGTCCTGATGGGGGCCAGCGGCATCGGAAAAACAACGCTGCTGCGCATCTTGATGGGGCTGGAAACGGCGGACAGCGGCAGTGTCAGCGGCGTAGTGCGCCCTGCGGCGGTCTTTCAGGAAGATCGGCTGTGCCCGCAGCTGAACGCCGTGGACAATCTGCTTTTGACAGGACACGGCCTTTGCGCAAAAACGGCGGAACAAGAGCTTTTGGCGCTGGGCTTTGCCCCTGCGGAACTGAAATTGCCGGCCGCAAGACTTTCCGGCGGGCAAAAACGCCGTGTGGCGCTGCTGCGCGCGCTGTTGTGCCAAGATGCCGAAACGCTGCTGATGGACGAACCGTTCACCGGTATGGACGCCGAGTTGGTGCGGCTGGCGGTGCAGACCACCGTGCGCTTAGTCGGGCAGCGGCCCGCCATTTTGGTTACCCACGACCTTGCCGCCGCACAGATGCTCGGCTGGCCGATACGGGAGTTTTAAGAAAAACAGGAGTGACCCGGAAAAGGGTCACTCCTGTTTCAGTTTGCCAAAAAGCCCATAGCAGGGCATAAAATCATCGCGCAGTAGGGGCGGGGCAAGCCCCGCCCGCAGCATGGCGGCAACGCTAACATTGCGAGGTGGTTCGTAGGGGCGGCATATATGCCGCCCGTTGCAACCATCCCGGTAATGCAGCCTGCCGGGTAAAACGCACGGGACGCATATATGCGTCCCCTACAAATCTAGCGATATTTCCCAGCCATCGCAAAAAATCCGGCTGCCGCAAAACACTCCGGCGGGGTGGGGTCACCCCGCCCTACAGGGCAACAAAAAAATCATCGCGCGGTTGGGGCGGTCAGTTTGTCAAAAAAATCCCTTTTTCGGGTAGTAATGTAGGGCGCGTGTCTTTCTCCGCGCCAAGAGCCGCCGCTGTGCGGCGGTTGCGCTCCGAAACGCGCCTGCG
>USNZ01000116.1 GCA_900556255.1 uncultured Oscillospiraceae bacterium | reverse complement strand
TATGGTTATCGAAAACGCCGAGAGGTTCGGCCTGTCGGCGCTGCATCAGCTGCGCGGGCGCGTGGGGCGCGGCGCGGCGGATTCCTGCTGCATCCTCATCTCCGACAACGGCAGCGATGCCGTGCGTCAGCGGCTGCAGTTCTTGTGCCGCACGTCGGACGGCTTTGCCGTGGCAAAATATGACCTTGAGACCCGCGGCCCCGGCGATTTCTTCGGCTCGGCGCAGCATGGTCTGCCCACATTGCGGGTGGCCGACCTTGTGCAGGATACCCGCACCCTCAAGGTGGCCCAGGCCGAGGCTAAGGCGCTGCTGGCGGTTGACCCCAACCTTGCCCGGCCGCAGCACAAGGCGCTTTCCGATGAGGTGGCGCGCCTGTTTGCCACGGCGGGCGCTATGAATTGAGCAATTTTTGTCTTTTCATTTCTCGGAAATTCTGCTATACTGAAATAAGTATATACTTGTATCGCGACAAAATTGCGACAAAGGAATTGTCCATGAAAAAATTCTTTTCGGTTTTTATAACGCTGCTGCTGGTGCTGGCGTTTGCTATGCCTGCGGCGGCAGAAGGGCAGAGCAGCGCCCTCTCGGTGGAGGGGGCGCCCGAACTGACCGCCCCGGCGGCCTATGTGGTCAACCTGGACACCAACATTGTTGTTTACGATAAAAACAGCGAAACGCCGCTGCAGGCCGCCAGCCTGACCAAGATGATGACCGTGCTGCTGGCGCTGGAAAGCTACCAGGACCAGCTGGATACCATCAGTATTCAGGCGCCAAGCTATATCTATGACATCATCTGGGAGCAATCCCATTATGCCTCCACCGCCGATATCCGCCGCGGCGAAACCTACACCCTGCGCCAGTATCTGTACGCCATGCTGCTGCCCAGCGGCAACGAGGCAGCCTACATTGTGGCGGACTATATGGGCGGCGGCAGTCTGGAAAATTTTTATGCCATGATGAACGCAGAGGCCGAGGCCATCGGCTGCACAGGCACCCACTTTGCCGACCCCTGCGGCTTAAACCCCGACAACGTCACCACGGCGCGCGATGCCTACCTGATCTTGCGTGCCCTGACGCAGTACGATGCCTTTGCCGAAATCGCCGGCACCCCCACTTACTATATGGGCGAAAAAGAGGGCTATGCGCAGGGTACCTACCTGCTGCAAAGCACCGACAAAATGCTGTACCCCGCCAGCAGCTACTACCGCAGCTATGTGCGCGGCGGCAAGACCGGCAGCCTGGGCGAGTGGCAGAATTTTGCAAGCTGGCACACCCAGGACGGCGAAAATTATATCAGCGTCCTGTTGAATGTCCCGCTGGAAAGCGACCCTGAGGGCGGCCGCCCGGCCCTGCTGGAAACCGGCACCCTGATGGATTGGGTGTTTGACAGTTACACGGTCGCCCCTGCGCTGGACACGACCCAGCCCATCACCGAACTGCCGGTCGTCTACGCCACACAGGCAGACACGGTCATGGTCTACCCCGACAACAATATGATGACCCTGCTGCCCCGCAGCGGCGGCGCAGCGCTGACACAGCAGGTCTTTGCCGTGCCCCAGCGCCTGGCCGCCCCTGTGCGCCAGGGGGATGTCGTGGGCAGCGTGACCCTGACGATAGAAGGGCAGGCCATCGGTACGGTACAGCTGATTGCGGGCAGCAACATTTCCCGCAACCAGACGCTGTACACGATTTCCCGCGTGGCGGAGTTTTTCTCCGGCACCTATTTCAAAGTGGTTGTAATGCTGACTATGGCGGTCATCGCCGTATACGCATTTCTATGGGTATTGTCCCTGCTGGGGGTCTGGGGTCGAGAAAGCAGCGGCTATACCCAAAACAAAAAATACAAGTAAGAGGGTTTTACCAATGATCGATGTAAAGCGTAACCTTACCACCATGACCGATTTTTATGAGCTGACCATGTCTGCCGGCTACCTGGACGAGGGGTATCTGGACAAAACGGCGGTATTTGATATGTTTTTCCGCCGTGTGCCGGACGGCGGCGGCTACGCCATTATGGCGGGTCTGCAGCAGTTTATCGAGGCTGTGGACAACCTCTGCTTTACCGAGGAGGACATCGCTTATCTGCGCTCCACCAAGGTGTTTGATGAAAGATTCCTCGATTATCTGCGTAATTTTAAGCTGCACTGCAACATCTGGGCCATCGAGGAAGGCACCCCCATCTTCCCGCAGGAACCGATCGTCACCGTCGAAGGCCCTGCCATTGAGTGCCAGCTGCTGGAGACGCTGCTGCTGGTCACCTTCAACCACCAGTGCCTGATCGCCACCAAGGCCAACCGCATCGTGCGCTCGGCACAGGGCCGCCCTGTCATGGAGTTCGGCGCACGCCGCGCCCAGGGCTATGACGCCGCCTACTACGGCGCCCGCGCGTCCTACATCGGCGGCTGCGGCTCCACCTCCTGCGTGATGGCTGCCCGTGATTTCGGTATCCCTGCCTCCGGCACGATGGCGCACAGCTGGGTGCAGATGTTCCCCAGCGAGTACGAGGCGTTCAAGAAATACGCCGAGCTGTACCCCGACGCCTGTGTACTGCTGGTGGATACCTACAATGTGCTGCGCCACGGTGTGCCCGACGCCATCAAGGTGTTTGACGAGGTGCTCAAGCCCATGGGCAAGCGCCCCAAGGGCATCCGCATCGATTCCGGCGATATCGCCTACCTGTCCAAGAAGGCCCGCAAGATGCTGGACGCCGCCGGTTACCCCGACTGCACCATCTGCGCCTCCAACAGCCTGGACGAGTACATTGTCCGCGACCTGATTCTGCAGGGCGCCCGCGTGGACAGCTTCGGCATCGGTGAGAATATGATCACCGCCAAGAGCGACCCCGTGTTCGGCGGCGTGTACAAGCTGGCCGCTGTCAAGGAGGACGACGGCAGCTACACCCCCAAGATGAAGCTCAGCGAATCTGCCGAGAAGATGACCATTCCCTGCCTGAAAAAGGTCTGGCGTATCTACGACCAGGACGGCAAGGCTATGGCCGACCTGATCGCCATGGCGGACGAGGAAGTCTCCACCGAGCACGGTATTACGCTGTTTGACCCCATCGAGACCTGGAAAGAGTGCACCTACGTCAACTGCACGGCGCGCTGCCTGTCCACCCCCATCTACCAAAACGGCGAGCGTGTCTACACCTCTCCGAGCCTTGACGACATCAAGAAGTTCTGCAAGGCGCAGGTCAATACCCTGTGGGATGAGGTCAAGCGCTTTGAGAACCCGCACCGCTACTATGTGGACCTGAGCCAGAAGTTGTGGGATACCCGCAGCGCCCTGCTGAAAAAGCTGTCTAAATAAATTGTTATAAGTATAGCCCCCTGCGCATACTAGGGTTATTCCGGTATGGGCAGGGGGCTTTGTTTGTGGAAACGTTGGTTTTGTTTGTGCTGGGCGGCGCGGCGTATGCGTGGCTGGAAATTGCGTGGCGCGGGGTTACCCACTGGTCTATGTTTGCGGCGGGCGGGGTGTGCCTGTGTGCGCTGCAAAGGCTGGCGCGGGGCAAATTGCCGCTGGGGGTGGCGGCAGCGGCGGGTGCGGCCGGCATTACGCTGCTGGAACTGGCGGTGGGGCTTGCCTGCCGCGTGGTTTTGCGCCGCCGCGTGTGGGATTACAGCGGCGAGTGGGGCAATTTTGCGGGACTTATCTGCCCCAAATACAGCTTTTACTGGTTTTTGCTGTGCGGCTGGGTGATTTTTCTTTTAAGAAGTCCTTTTTATGTCTCTAAAAAGCAGGGGCAAAACCGATAAAGTACAAATTATGGTACTGCTGATCTGCGATAATTTAAGTAGAGAAACAGAAAGGCGGTACACAAAAATGACGCAGCAATTCCGTTATGTAGCAGGGCATATCGAGGTTTACGGCGAGAACGGGGAGTTTTTGTTTTCGGCCGACACCATGCAGGAAGCATGGGAGGAGCTGTCGGCGTAAGGGCAGCGGGCAACAAAAAATCATTGCACGGTAGGGGCGGGGCAAGCCCCGCCCGCAACATAACGGCAACGCAAAAATCACGGGTTAGTCCGTAGGGGCGGCATATAGGTAAAAAATCCTTTTCCGGTTGGTGATGTAGGGAGGGGTCTTGACCCCTCCTTGCCGCTTCGCGGTTGTTGCCCATTTGCGCGGCAGCAAAAACCATCGAACCATCGTCCATAAAAAATATCTCTTGTGTTTTTGGCAAAAATAAGGTATTCTATATATACTCGTGTCACAATGCCTTGCGCTGAAAATAAGGAGAATGTTATGAAACTCATCACTTTTACCGTGCCTTGCTACAATTCGGCTGCCTATATGTCTCACTGCGTGGAGACCCTGCTGCCCGCCGGTGAGGAGGCCGAGATCATTCTGGTGGATGACGGCTCTAAGGACGATACCGGCCGCATTGCCGATGAATTTGCCGAAAAATACCCCGACATTGTCCGCGTGATCCATCAGGAAAACGGCGGCCACGGCGAGGGCGTCAACCAGGGCATCCGCAACGCCCGCGGCGTTTACTTCAAGGTGGTCGATTCGGACGACTGGCTGGACACAGACGCCCTGCAAGAGGTCATGGCTACGCTGCGCGAACACCTGAATGACGAAAAGCCTCTGGACCTGCTGATGGCCAACTATGTGTATGAGCATGTTGCCGACAACACCCAGTTTGTTGTCAACTACAAGGGCATCCTGCCCGAAAATCGCGTGTTTGGCTGGCAGGATATCGGACATTTTCCGCAGAACAAGAACATCCTGATGCACAGCGTTATCTACCGCACCGAAGTGCTGCGCGCCTGCAAGCTGGAGCTGCCCAAGCACACCTTCTATGTGGACAACATCTTTGTTTACCAGCCTCTGCCGCAGGTGGAGACCATCTATTACATGGACCTCGATTTGTACCGCTACTTCATCGGCCGCGAG
>USNZ01000115.1 GCA_900556255.1 uncultured Oscillospiraceae bacterium | reverse complement strand
TGCCCCGCTGCGACTACCTGACCATCCATGTCCCCTACCTGCCCACGACCCGCCATACCATCAATGCCCAGACGCTGGCTATGTGCAAGGAGGGCGTACAGGTGCTGAACTTTGCGCGCGGAGAGCTGGTGGACAATGCGGCCCTGCTGGATGCCTTGAACAACGGCAAGGTGGCGCGGTACTTCTGTGATTTCCCAAGCGAGGAGCTGCTGGGCGTCAAGGGCGTGGCCTGTACGCCGCATCTGGGTGCCAGCACCCCCGAAAGTGAGACCAACTGTGCAGTTATGGCGGCGGCCGAGTTGAGCGACTACCTGAAAAACGGCAACATCACCCACAGTGTCAATCTGCCGGACGTCAGCCAGCCCCGCATCCACGGTAAGCGCATCTGCATTATCCATAAAAATGAGCCGGGCGCAATTTCCGCCATCACCGGCATTTTGACGCAGGCGCGGTTGAATATCGAAAACATGGTCAACAAGGGGAAAAAGGACGTGGCCTACACGATGCTGGACGTTACCGGCGATGTGACCGATACACTGGCGGAGGAACTGCGCGGCATTGACGCGGCGATCCGTGTACGAATTCTGTAACAGGCAAAATCCCTGCTGCATTTTGCGGCAGGGATTTTTTGCGGCGATGGTTTGCGAACTTTGGCAAAGTATGCTATACTAAAATATCAGCGCATATGCTGCACAGCCTTGTCAAGATCGGCCAGGGTCTTTTCGGCGCCTTTGGCCAGCTTGTGCACGGTGCGGCGCATCTCACGCCGATCCTTTGTGGCAAGGCAGACAGTTGCCGAGCCGACGGCAACGCCTGCCACGGCAGCAAACATGGTGGAAAGATTCATCGCAGGAACGCTCCTTTCTTGATTTGGGATGGGGATATTTTCTGCAGATGCGATGCGATTATTCGCAAAAGCGCAAATAAAGTTTTTGCTTCGCCCGATTCCGCCCTTTTTTGTAGGGGATTTTGTGGTACGATGACAGCGAAATCAAGGGCAATACCGCATAATCCTAAGTGTCGCAGCCGCGAGGCGGGCATTGTGAGGTGTTGCCCAAAGGCAACAAAAATAACAGGAAAAGGGTTTTTGCGTATGTCCAATGCACCAAAAACAGTATTAGCCATTCATGATTTGCCCGGCTTTGGCCGAGCAGCACTGGCGGTTATCGTGCCGGTGCTGTCTGCCCTGGGGGTGCAGGCGGTGGCCCTGCCCACCGCTGTGCTTTCCACCCATACGGGCGGGCTGGGTACGCCCGCCAAGCTTTCCAACCCGGGGTACGGGCCGGCGGCGCTGGACCATTATAAACGACTGGGGCTGCAATTTGACTGTATCTACTCCGGCTATCTGGCGGACAGCGCGCAGGCACACCTGGTGGAACAGGCGTTTACCCTGTGGCCAAACGCACTGAAGGTCGTTGACCCGGTCATGGGCGACGGTGGGCAGATGTATCGGGGACTAAGCGCCGATCTGGTGCAGGCCATGCAAACGCTGTGCGCCCGTGCGGATGTCATTGTGCCCAACATGACCGAGGCAGCCCTGCTGCTGGGGGATGAACTGCCCGGCGTACAGGGCGCGGAACAGGCTGCCCGACAGGCGGCACGGCTGGTAAAATTGGCGCCGCAGGTTGTCGTGACCGGGGTGATGGGGCTTTCGGACGGTCGGTGTATCGGCTGTGTGGGGGCCGGGCGCGGCGGCGAGGGCTACTGCGTAAAAACGCCGATGATCCCGCGGATGTACCACGGCACGGGGGATATTTTCGGCGCTGTGTTGGTGGGACGTATGCTGCAGGGCAACGTGCCGCAGGCAGCCGTGCAGGCAGCAGCGGCCTTTGTGGCCGAGTGCATCCGCCAGACGCCGGAGGGGGCCGATGAACGGCTGGGCGTGTGGCTGGAGGCCGCTTTGCCCAAGCTGGCGGCCCGATAAAATTTGTACAAAATGCAGAGGATGTTTGAATATGGCAACGGTCAATATCGTACTGGTGGAACCGCAAATTCCCCAAAATTCCGGAAATATTGCACGTACCTGCGCTGTTACCGGCGCACGGCTGCACATGGTTGGCCCTATGGGTTTTACGGTTGACGACAAAAAATTAAAGCGTGCCGGGCTTGACTATTGGCACCAGCTTGATATAACATATTATAAAGACCTTGCAGACTTTTTTGCCAAGAATGAGGGGCCGTTTTTCTACTTGTCCTTGCCCCGCCGCCATGTGGATGTAAACTATCCCGACGGTGCGTATCTTGTGTTTGGGCGTGAGGATGCAGGTCTGCCCGAAGAACTGCTGGCTGCCCACGAGGCAGACTGCGTGCGTATGCCCATGCGCCGCGGCGAGCGCTGCCTGAATCTTTCCAATGCGGTGGCTGTCGGCGTGTATGAGGTACTGCGCCAGTGGGACTTTGCGGATCTGGAGACCCATGGACAACTGACCCGTTACAACTGGAGTGAGGAAGTACAATGAGTAAGATCGGTTTTTTGACGGATTCCTGTTCCGATATACCGCAGGAACTGGCGGACAAATACGGCATTGAGGTCGTTGGGTTCCCCATCAACCTGGACGGCAAAGAGTATATCGAGCGCCGCGATGTGACCAACAATGAATTTTACGAGATGATGCGCAATTCGGACGCAGTCCCCACCACGGCTGCCATCACGCAGCTGCAATGGTGCGAAATTTATCAGCGCTATGAAGCCGAAGGCTACACCGACCTTGTGCATTTGGTCATGAACGGCGGCGGTTCCAGCACCTACAATAACGCCCTGAAGGCGGTGGAAATGTTTGACGAGGAATGTCCCGGCCACACCCTGCGTGTGCGCGTGCTGGACAGCCACACCTATTCCATGCCCTACGGCTGGTATTTTTGCGAGTGCGCCCGCAAGGTGCGCAACGGCGGTGAGCTGAACGCCTGCGTGGATGAGCTGCTGCGCAAGCTGGACTGTGTGGAAATCTGCCTGGCCGCGTACAGCCTGCGCCAGATGAAAAAGTCCGGCCGTGTCAGTGCGGCGGCTGCCGTGGTGGGCGATTTGCTGGGCATCCGCCCCATTATCAGCCTGAACGACGGCGTTTCCAAGGTGGAAAGCAAGGTGCGCGGCGACGCCGCTGTGCCTGCCGCCATGGTCAAGTGGGTGCAGGGGCGTGTGGACAACGTAAAGGATATGCCCTATATGGTGGCGTACACCTCCGGCACCGCCAAGCGGGACGAGCTGGTCAAGCTGTGCAAAAAGACCTTTGGCCATCCGCCGATGATCGTGTTCCAGCTGGGCGGCGTGGTCAGCGCCAACACAGGGCCGGACGCGGTGGCCATCGTCTTTGAAGGACACCCCCGCCATCTGGAGGCCTATACCCCTTCCCTGCCGTAATATGCAAAAAGTTTGCAGCGCCCTCTTGCACGGGGGCGCTGTTTTTGTTATAATAAGATTTTGTTGAGCAACTTAGGATTTTAGGCTCCGCTGTGCCAAGGCACGGCGCAAACCGACGCGAGGCTGGCGGTCTTGCGTGCGGTCAAAATCTATTCCGCCGGAGTATTATATGAAAACAAACAAACTGTCCGTCGCGCGGCTGGTGCGCTGCGCTGTAATCGCTGCTGTGTATGTGGTGCTCTGCCTGGCGCTGGCTCCGTTCAGCTATGGCGCTGTGCAGGTGCGCATCGCCGAAGCCCTTTGCCTGCTGCCTGTGTTTGGCGCCGAGTATATCGTCGGTGTGACGCTGGGCTGCTTTTTGGCAAACTTGCTGGGCTCCACGGTCATCGACGTGGTATTTGGTACGCTGGCTACCCTGCTGGCATGCCTTGTTACCTACAAGCTGCGCGATCTGCGCGTGAAGGGGCTGGCGATCCCGGCCTCGCTGCCGCCCGTTGTTTTTAATATGCTGATCGTCGGTGCGTTTGAGATCACCTTCTTCTTCTCCGATGCGGCGCCCACAGTGGCGCTGGCGGCCTTCAACGCTGTGGCGGTGGGCATCGGGGAAATCATCAGCTGCACGATCCTGGGTGTTGCTCTGGTCAAGCTGGTGGAATCCAACGAGAGCTTAAAACGCATCTTTACAGAAAAATAAGAGGTTACTTCTATGCGCCCGGAACTGATTTTGTGGGATTGGAACGGTACTTTGCTGGATGATGTGGCCCTGTGCCAAGACGCGCTCAACCGTCTTTTGGCAAGGTTCGGCTATCCGCAGCGGTACACCCGCGAGCAGTACCGGGCGATTTTTGGCTTTCCGATAGAAGATTACTACCGCCGTGCGGGGTTTGATTTTGCCCGCAACAGCTTTGCCGAACTGGCAGAAAGCTATATGCAGGACTATATCCCCGCCAGCGAAAGCTGCCCCTTGGCGGACGGCGCCCTGTATGCGCTGGAAGCGTTTCGCGCTGCGGGAGTGCGGCAGGTGATTCTGTCTGCCAGCCCGGTGACCACGCTGGAACGGCAGGTGCGGGAACGAAACGTCCTGCCCTATTTTGACCGCCTGCTGGGACTGGGCGATATCTACGCCAAAAGTAAGGTCGAGGTCGGGCTTGCGTTTATGCGAGAAAGCGGCATTGACGCCGAAAAGGCCGTGATGATCGGGGATTCGGTGCATGACTTTGAGGTGGCACAGGCACTGGGCGTACACTGTGTGCTGCAAAGCGCGGGCCACCAACCGCCCGAAACGCTGCAAACCACCGGCGCGCCGGTTTTACCGGGGCTGCGTCAGGCCGCCGACCGAATTTTACGGGAAAAATAAAAAGAAATTTCACATTACACCCGCACAGGATTTGACAGCATACCCCGTGCGGGTGTATTATATTATGGTATGCAAGTGTAAATTAAGCCTCCGGAAACGGGTGGCGGAAAATACAGGGGATCACTTATGTCTTTTTTTGAAAAACTGTTCGGTACCTTTTCCGACAAGGAGCTGAAACGCATTGCCCCGCTGAAGGACAAGGTACTGGCTCTTGAGCCCGAAATGCAAAAGCTGTCC
>USNZ01000114.1 GCA_900556255.1 uncultured Oscillospiraceae bacterium | reverse complement strand
TTGAGGGCAAGCGCAAGATGAGCCTGGCCGAGCAGGGCATCGCCAGCCTGATGATGCACGTCGACTCTCTGATCGTCATCCCCAACGAGCGCCTGAAGCTCATCAGCCAGGAGCGCATCACCCTGATGAACGCCTTTGAGGCTGCCGACAACGTTCTGCGTCAGGGTGTCGAGAGCATCTCCAGCCTGATCAACATCCCCGCCTTCATCAACCTGGACTTCGCGGACGTGCGCTCCATCATGAAGGACGCCGGCTTTGCCCACATGGGCGTCGGCGTCGCCAAGGGTGCCGGCAAGGCTGAAAATGCCGCCAAGGCTGCCATTTCCAGCCCCCTGCTGGAGACCAGCATCGCCGGTGCGCGCGGTGTCATCATCAACATCACTTCCAGCCCCGACATCGGCCTGGATGATGTCGAGACTGCCGCTTCCATGGTCACCCAGTCTGCCCACCCCGATGCCAACATCATTTGGGGCACCGCTTTTGATGAGCGCCTGAACGACGAGATGAGCATCACCGTCGTGGCCACCGGCTTTGAGAGCACCCCCGAAGTGGATGCCCCCATCCAGGCCCACATGGACGCCAAGACCGTCCCGGCTGCCGCCCCCGTGCAGGCAGCTGCCCCGGTCAAGGCTGCCGCAACCGTGCAGCCCGCCGCAGCCAAGCCCACCATCAACCCCGTTATGCCCAACCCCATCTTCACCCAGAGCTTCAACACCGGCGTGGACACCCCTGTTTCCGCCCCGAGCGCTGCCCCCGTTGAGGAGGAGGACGACGGCGATTACTTCAACGATCTGCTCAGCATCTTGAACAAGCGTTCCTGATCTGACAACGGAAATTCTGCCCCGAGAGGATGTGAAAAGTCATGGCGTCTGAACCGAAAAATATTCAGGAACAGGGTTTCCGTTCCAGTCTGTTCGGATTTGACAAAAATGACGTCTTGGCTTACATGAACACCCTCGCCAACGAGGCGCAGCAGCAAGAATTGGAATATCAGCAAAAGCTGCAGGCTTTGCAGGATCGCATTGATGCCCTGGGCCATGCGCACAGCGGCAACGATGCCCAGACGGCTTCCCTGCAGGAGCGCCTGGCTGCCGCCGAGCAGCGCGCCGACGCCGCAGAGGCCAAGCAGCGCGAACTGACCCAGACATTGGAGGAAGTGCAGCGGCAGGCGGATACTTACCGTGACAGCCAGAAGGAAAGCCAGAAATCCGCCAACATGTGGCAGCTGAAATGCCACGACCTGCAGCAGCAGGCCGAGACCTTGCAGCAGCAGTTGGCGGCTTCACGCCAGATGAATGCAGCCATCCAGACCCCCACGCCCGACGCTGTGCGCAGCGCCCAGCTGGAGGCCCGCAAAATTTTGCAGGATGCTAAGCTGTACGCCGACAGCGCCGAAAAAGAATTGCAGCAGCAGGCCGAGCAGCGCAAGACCCGCATGGCGGAAAACGCCCGCGGCATTGCGGCAGGTGTCATGCTGGTGCGCGAGCGTCTGGCCCGTGTGGACGAGCGTTTGGCCGCTGCTACGCTGGATCTGGACGGCTTGACCCAAACGATTTACCAGGCTCTGGACGAAACCGAGTCCGAGCTGAAGGAATTGGGCACCCAAATGCGGGATTACGCGCAGGGTACGCCGGAAACCGATCCCTCCAACATTGCGCCGCAGCCTGCGGCCGCAGCGGACAAGCCGGAGACTAAGCAGTTCCGCGTCAAGGCGCAGGCACAGCCTGTGCGCCAAAAGCCGCAGCCCAAACCTGCCAACCGTCTGCGCAACAACCGCCGCCCCGTCTCCCAGCTTTTGCAGGATCAAATCGACCGCCTGGACGAGCAGAATAACAAATAACACACGAACAAGACCCCCGCAGCGTTCGCTGCGGGGGTCTTTGGTTCTGTATGCGGTTATTTTGCGTGGCCGTTTTCTACACTGCTGGTGCCCTGCTCCAGCAGGTAGGTGGCGGCCAGGTCTGCAATGTGCAGCTTGACGGCCAGCGGGTAGGTGTTGTAGGCGTCGCTTACGGCAAAGCTGCCGCCGCGCACGGCATCATCAAACCCGCCCATGTGCCAGCGTATGGCAATGGCCTCGGCGGTTTTCAGGCGCATAAAATGCTCGATCAGATACACGCTTTTTTCGCCGTGGCCGTAGGGCAGTTGGTCAGAAACCTGATAAAACGGCACTTTTTCCCATTGGCCGGTCTCGTCGTTTTTGACGTTGCGGGTGCCCACCTTGTAGAAATTCGCCTTGCACAAATCGTGCAGCAAGCCGCAGATGGCATAGCTTTCGGCATTTTCGCCCTCAGTGTAAAAATGCTGCATCATGGCATTGTACACATTGATGCTGTGCATCACAAGGCCGTGCTCACAGGCGCCGTGAAACCGTGTGGAGGCCGGGGCCGTGAAAAAGTCGGTCGTTTCCAGCCATTTCAGCAGTCGATCCGCACCGGGGCGGGGGATGGTCTTCGTGTAAATTTCCACAAACTGGGCATGATAATCCGGCATAGGGGACCTCACAGTTCAATTTCGTTCAGGATATCCTTCAAAGCCTTCAGTTCCTCGGCGGTCATGCTGATGCCCTTGGCCATGCGGCTGCCGTCCGGGGACCAGTCACGGATATCATATTTGGGGGCAGCGCCGTTCCAGCTGATCATATTCAGCTGGCGTTCCCAGCCGCGGGCGTTGGTGCTCAGCACGGCGATGCGTTCGGTAATTTCATAGGTAAATTCTGCCATGGTTCAAATCTCACTTTCCATAATAATCTACTGCATCATCATAGCCGATTTGGCGGCAAAATGCAAGAGATAATCAAGAATTTACCCGCACGGCAAGCAGCGCAAACCGCTTGTCGGTGCCAAAGGCAGTGTCGCCGCAGGTCGAAAGCACCAGCAGCTGATCGCCGTACTGCGGCTGTATGCCTGTATCGTACAGGCTCAAATCCAGGATGGCCTGCACACGCTGCTTCCATTCCAGCTGGGTGTCTGCGTCAAAAAAAGTGTAATAGGGCAGGGGATCCTGTCCCAGGGCGGTATCCAACGCTGCCGCCACCTGCCAGGTGCCCGACTCGTAGATCGTATCAAAGGTAAAAGTCGGGTGCGCTTGGTAAAAGGCCTCGTCCCGATACTGCAAAAGGGGCGCAAAGCGCGCGCCGTCCGCCAGATTGTGGCCGTAAATCAGCCAGTTGGCTGTGGCATAGCCCGGCGTCACGCAGCAGTGGGCGTCCATGAACGGCGTGCCGCCCACGGCGTAGTAGCGGTCAAAGCCGCGGCGCAGGTAGTATTCGTTGTCGTCGGGGGTCTGCATCACCGGCAGGTCGATGCCGTCCATGCGCAGCCAACCGATCAGGTCGGGGTTTTTCTCGTACAAGTCGCGGTAGGCGGGCAGGATATCGCTGTCGGCCGTCACGTCCTCGGCGGCTTCGGGGGGCTTGTGCGCAGCGGCATCGGCTGCGTCCGTGTCGGCCAGCACATCGCGGGTGGCCGCCTGCGGCTCTACCGCCACGGCACCGGGCAAGGGCGCGGGGGTCTGCACGGCAGGCGGCGGGGCGGGCAATCCGTCGTGCAGCAGCGTTTGCCGCACGGCCAGCACGGCTGCGGCCGCCAAGGCCGCCACACCCACGACCTGCAGCAGCCCCGCGCGGCGGCGCTGTTTGCTGCGCAGCGCCGTGCGCGCCGCAAAGGGATAGTAGGCACTGTCACCCCGCAGCTTGCGGTAACGCTTTGCCATGGCAGCCTCCTTTCAGACAGATAAAACTCGTGCAAATAAAACAAAAAACGCCCCGAAGGGCGTTTGAGATCAGATTCGGCGCAGCATCAAAAGCCCGGCAGAGCAGATGCAAATCAGCCCTGTGGCCCCCAACAGGTACATCACCGGAAAATCCCCCGTTTCGGGCGTTTCGACTTCCTGCGGGGCGGCCGTGGCCTGAGGCTCAGTGCGGCTGCCGTTGGCGGTGACGATCTCCACCTTGGCGGCGGTCTCATCCACCTTTACGGTATCGTTTTTCTCACTGCGGGAGGTCGTGCCGGTGGGGGTGGCGGTTTGCAGGGGGGCGGTCTCGCCGCGCATCATGCCGCAGGCTGCAAAAAGAACCACGACGACAATCAGCGCCGCAGCACACAAAAAGCGTCTCAAACGAAAACGCCTCCTTACTCTACAATTTGTTAGGAAAAGGACCCTAAAGAATCTATCCGAAACGACGGAATCACACACCATCGCAATTTACATTAAACGTATTGTATCACAGTTTGCCGCCCACGTCAAGCGGACAACCCTGCTATGCCCAAATTTGTCACGCTGCAGCGGCTCCGTACAGATTTCCCCTTGCGCAAAAGCGGCAAATGCGGTATAATACATATAGTATTGTGTGAGATTATGCCCCATGGGATGGGCGGCGCGCACGGATATAGTATAAAAGGAGATGTTACGATGAAAGGTATTATCCTTGCCGGCGGTGCCGGCACAAGACTTTACCCGCTGACGATGGTCACATCCAAGCAGCTGCTGCCCGTGTACGACAAGCCCATGATCTACTATCCTCTGTCCACCCTGATGCTGGCGGGCATCCAGGATATTTTGATCATTTCCACCCCCACGGACACCCCCCGCTTTGAGGCACTTTTGGGGGATGGCAGCCAGTACGGTTTGCGCCTGCAGTACAAGGTGCAGCCCAGCCCCGACGGTTTGGCCCAGGCCTTTATCCTGGGTGAGGAATTTATCGGTGATGACTGCTGCGCCATGGTTCTGGGCGACAATATCTTCTACGGTGCGGGTTTCTCCAAACGGCTGAAGAATGCCGCCGCCAACGCCGCCGCAGGCCGCAGCACGGTCTTTGGCTACTTTGTCAACGACCCCGAACGTTTCGGCGTTGTGGCCTTTGACAAGGACGGCCGTGCCACCTCTATTGAGGAAAAGCCCGCCCAGCCTAAGAGCAACTACGCCGTGACCGGCCTGTACTTCTACAACAATGAAGTCGTCAAGATGGCCAAGCAGGTCAAGCCCAGCGCCCGCGGCGAACTGGAAATTACCACCCTG
>USNZ01000113.1 GCA_900556255.1 uncultured Oscillospiraceae bacterium | reverse complement strand
GATCTGCGCAACTTTGACGATGCCATTGTCTTTAAGGTAGCGCTCATGGTCAAAAAATACCTGTCCGCCAACCTCGCCAAGTATTGATACCATAATTTAATAAAAATTCACAAACGGCGCTGTGACGCATAACAGCGTCGTTTTTCTTTTTGTCAAAGCCCTTTGTCGCTTGACGTAAAGCCGCTAAAATAGTAAAATACTATATGTATGGCTGTACCCAAAATTATGGCCCATCCAAGATTGTTCAAACCTACACAGGAGTTTGCCAAATGATTGATTTTGAACACGTTTCCAAAACATACGAAACCCATAATTCCGAAAATTTGGCGCTTGATGATATCAATATCCATATTGACGAGGGCGAGTTCGTCTTTATCTTAGGACATTCCGGTGCCGGCAAATCCACCTTTCTGAAATTGATGCAGATGGAGGAGCGCCCCACCGAGGGCAAGGTCTTTATCAACGGGCAGGACCTTACCAAGATCAAGCGCCGCAAGGTGCCGTATCTGCGCCGCCAGATGGGCGTGGTGTTTCAGGACTTCCGCCTGATTCCCACCATGACCGTCTACGAAAACGTGGCCTTTGCCATGCGCGTGACCAATATTTCCACCAAAAAAATCAAGGCCCGTGTGCCGTTTGCCCTTTCTCTGGTCGGGTTGGAAGATAAGCTCGACCGTCTGCCGGACGAGCTTTCCGGCGGCGAACAGCAGCGTGTTGCCGTGGCCCGCGCTCTGGCCCACGGCCCCAAGCTCATCATTGCGGACGAACCGACCGGCAACATCGACCCCGAAATGTCCATGGACATTATGCAGCTGTTTGAGGCCATCAACAAGGTAAACATCACTGTGGTGGTCGTCACGCACGAGCATGAACTGGTACATAAGCTGGCCGCCAAATACAACAACCGCGTTATCACCCTGTCGGACGGCATGGTAGCATCCGACACCGCGCACCCTGAGGTAGCCAAGGAGTATGCTGCCCGCATGGCAATGCGCGACCGTGACGATTGGGAAGAATAACAGGGGAGGATATTATGCGTTTTTCCAGCTTTACCTATCTGGTGGGGCAGGGGCTTCACAACCTGCGTGCCAACCGCCTTATGACCTTTGCCTCCATGGGCGTTCTGACCGTCTGCATGCTGCTGATCGGTGCCGCCTATCTTCTGGGTGTCAACGTGGACGCCATGGTCGATTACATCGGCAACCAGAACGAGACTGTTGTCTACATGGATCTTGACGCCAGCGAGGAGCAGCTGGCTGCCGCCGATGCCGCCATCCGCAGCACGGCCCACGTTACCGGCGTGACCTATGTTTCGCCGCAGGACGTGCTGAACATTTACAGCGACATGCTGAAGGACTACACCAACCTGCAGGAGGCCTTCGCCAACGACAACCCCTTTTACCCCAACTACCGCGTTGTTGTGGACAGCCCCGATAACATCGCAGCTGTGCGCAGCGAGCTTGTCAATATCGACGGTGTCTATCAGGTCAATGCCCCGCTGGACATGGCCAACATGTTTGTATCCCTGCAAAAGGTCGTCAGCTATGCCAGTTACACCGTGGTTCTGATTCTGGCCATCGTCAGTATTGTGGTTATCAATAACACCATTAAAATCACCGTGTTTAACCGCCGCAAGGAAATCGGCATTATGAAACTGGTAGGTGCCACCAACGGCTTTATTCGGTTCCCGTTCTTTGTCGAGGGTGTGACGTCCGGTTTGCTGTCGGCCGCCATCGCCTCCGGCGTCATCTGCGGGGCCTACTATGCCCTGACCCGCTGGTATGCCGAAAACCCGTCCAACCTGTCGCAGATGCTGGGCGGGCAGCTTGTCCCGCTGGCGAACGTCTGGTATTACATTGTGGCCGGCTTCGCACTGCTGGGCTTTATTTTGTGCGGCATCGGCACAGCCACCAGCATCCGCAAGCATTTGAACGTTTAAGAGGTCCTTACAATATGCAATTTTCACCCCGCACAAAAAAGCTGCTTTCCGCCCTTTTGGCGGTCTGCCTGACGGTCACGGCAGCCTTTTCCTACCTGCCATCCGCCAGTGCAGCCAGCACGGCGCAGGTGCGCCAGGAACTGGCCGCCTTACAGCAAAAGCTGAATACCATCAACCAGCAGCTTAAAGATGCACAGTCCAACACCGCCAACGCCGAGGCCATCAAAAAGCAGTTGGAGGAACAAAAGGCCACCATTTTGAACCAAATCAACCTGATCGCCGGGCAAATCGGCGAGCTGGACAACGAGATTCACGACAAAGAGGACGAGATCTCCGTCAAGGAGGACGAACTGGTCGCCAAGCAGGCCGAATTTGACCGACGCTGGGCCGATTTCAAAGAACGCATGGGTGCCATGCAGATGCTCAACGACGGCGGCTCCATCGCTCTGCTTTCCAGCGCCACCAACCTGTACCAGCTCCTGACCTTTGCCCAGACGCTGGAGCAAATCACCGCCAAGGATCAGGCCATCTGCCAACAGCTGGAGGACGAACACGCCGCCCTGGAGCAGCAGAAAGCCGACCTGGAGCAGGCCAAGACCGATTTGGAAACTGCCCGCGCCGCCATGCAGGAGCAGCAGGATGCTTTGCAACAGAAAAAGAACGAGCTGCAGGGCAGTATTCAGCAAGCCAACGCCGATTTGACCGAGGCCCAGGCCGCCGAGGCTGCCGCCAAAGAGGCGCAGATCGAGATGAACAAACTGGTGGACGCCAAGGCCGCCGAGTTGGATGCCATCCTGAACGCCGCCAACAAGCAGTACGGTAATTCTTCCATTACCTGCTCGCTGAACTTCGGCCCGCCGCTGGCCACCTATAAATATGTTTCCTGCTATTTTGGCGGCAACGGACACCGCGGCACCGACTACGCTGCCCCCGGCGGCACCGACATCTACTCGGTAGAGGCCGGTGTTGTTACCGCCGCCGCCTACCATTACAGCTGGGGCTACTATGTGCAGGTTTACCACGGCACCGATTCCAACGGCAACAGCTACTCCACGCTGTATGCCCACATGAACGGCACCCCCGCCGTCAGCGTGGGGCAGCAGGTCAGCCGCGGCACCCTGCTGGGACATGTCGGCTCGACCGGCTATTCCACAGGCAACCACCTGCATCTGGAAATGAAGGTCAACGGTGTGCTGACCAATGTTATGAACTATCTTTCTTAAAAACGGAGGCATCCTGTATGAAACCGCATAAGCGCAGCCTGTCGGTTCGCATTTTTTGCCTGATTATCGCCCTATTTATGATTTTGAGCCTGCTTTCCGGCGTGATCTTTGCGCTGGCATAACCTTGCGGCAGTACCGCACGAAGTTAGGAGTTTCCCTGTATGAGCAAAAAAATCAGTCTCGGTGTGGCGGCAGCCATTGCGCTGATCGCCATGGCCGTAACCTTTTCGCTGACCATGGTTGTTTCCATGAATATGTTCAACACCACGGTGTCCAGCGTCAAAAACAAGGAGCGTCAATACAACAAACTGTCGGAAATCGACCGTTTTGTTCGCGCCAACGAGTATTTTACCATCAATAACGATACCCTGAACGACACCATTGCCGCCGGTTATGTGCTGGGCATCAGCGACAAATACGCCCGCTACTACTCCGCCAAGGCCAACAGCGAGCGCCAGGCTGTAGAATCCGGCAAGCTGACCGGCATCGGCGTTACCGTCGTCAACGACGCGTCCTCCGGCTATGCGCGCATCATTCGACTGTTCGACAATTCGCCCGCAGGGGAAAGCGGCCTGGAGGTCGGCGGCTTTATCACCGCCATCAACGGTGTCTCAACTCGTCAGATGACCGAAACCTCTGCCATCACCTCCGCCCTGCTGGGGGAGGAAGGCACCACCACCACCATCGGCTACCTGACCCCCCAGCGTGAGGAGAAAACTCTTGACATTGTCCACACCAACTATAAAGCTCCCACGGTGTCCTACCAGGTTCTGAACGACTCGGTGGGCTATCTGCGGGTATATTCCTTTGCAAGCTCCACCGGCAGCGAGTTCAAATCCGCCGTGGATTCCCTGATGGACAGCAATGTCAAAGCCATGGTTTTTGACCTGCGCGACAACAGCGGTGAAAACCTCAACGCCGCCCTGGTGGCGGCCGACTACTGCTTGCCCTCCGGTCTGATAGCCAGCCAGCAGGGCAAGGACGGCGTTATCACCGACCTGCGCATGTCCGACGAGACCTGTCTGTCCGTGCCCGCTGTCTGCCTGGTCAACGGCAGCACCGCCGGCAGCGCCGAGTTGTTTGCCAATGCACTGCGCAAGATGGGGGATGCCGTATTGGTCGGCACCGTCACCGCCGGCAAGGGTGTTGTTATGAGCGACCCGCAGAGCTTCTCCGACGGTTCTGCCGCCATCATTACCGTAGGCATTTTGCAGGATAATGAGGCCCAGACCTGGAATGACGTCGGCCTGACCCCCGATGTAGATGCCACGCTGAGCAGCGATGAGCAGAACTCCTACTATGACTTTACCATTGAAACCGACCCGCAGATTTCCAAGGCCGTTGCAGCTGCACAGATGGTTGCGGGCTTGAACTGATTTCCCGAAAGGATGTTTTTTGTGCCGAACCTTACCGATATGTCCACGATCCGCGACCTGTGTGCGCGGCACGATTTTGAACTTTCCAAAGGCTTCGGCCAGAACTTTATCATTAACCCCGGTATTTGCCCCCGCATTGCCGAGGCTGCCGGCATCACGGAAGGCTGGGGCGCGCTGGAGATCGGCCCCGGTGTCGGCGTCTTGACCGAGCAGCTCTGCAAACGTGCCGACAAAGTTGTTTCCGTTGAGGTCGACAAGCGTCTGCCGCCGATTTTGGCCGAGACGATGGCCGAATACGACAACTTCAAGCTGGTGTTGGAGGACGTCCTCAAGGTCGACCTGCGCACCCTGATCGCCGAAGAATTCGGGGATAAACCGGTGGCCGTCTGTGCCAACCTGCCGTACTACATCACCAGCCCCATTTTGATGCGCCTGCTGGAGGAGAAGCTGCCCATCCGCAACATTACCGTCATGGTGCAAAAGGAGGCCGCACAGCGCC
>USNZ01000112.1 GCA_900556255.1 uncultured Oscillospiraceae bacterium | reverse complement strand
ATCGCCCAGCGTGACGCAGTGCTGCACACTGCGCGAAAGGCTCCATGCGGCATCAATGGAAATGTACGGATCGTAGCCCAGCACCTCCATGCCCAGCGCCACAGCGGCGTTTGCCACGCGGGCGCCGATGGCTCCCAGACCGATAACGCCCAGCGTCTTACCGCGCAGTTCCGGCCCGACAAACTGCTTTTTGCCTTTTTCCACATCTTTGGCGATGGTATCGCGCCCTTTCAGGGTCTGCGCCCAGTTCACGGCGTCTACCATGTTGCGGCTGCCCGCCACCAATGCACCGACGACCAGCTCTGCCACGGCGTTTGCGTTGGCGCCGGGCGTGTTGAACACCACAATACCCGCCGCCGTGCAGGCATCTACGGGGATATTGTTGGTACCGGCACCCGCGCGGGCAATCGCCAAAAGGCTGTCCGGCAGGGGCATATCGTGCATGTCGGCACTGCGCACCAAAATCCCGTCCGGTGCATCGGAATCGTTGTTGACCTCAAACTGGTTGGCAGGCAGCTTGCTCAGGCCCGCAGGGGAGATTGCGTTCAGCGTTTTGATCGTATACATAAACTATGCCCTCTCTTATTCATGCTCCTTGCGGAACTTCTCCATAAAATCGACCAGCTTGGCAACGCCCTCCGGCGGCATGGCGTTGTAAATCGATGCGCGCATACCACCCACAAGACGGTGACCCTTCAGGTTCACAAAGCCCGCCTCGGTCGCCGCTGCGCAGAACGCCTTGTCGGTGTCGGCGTCAGGGCTTGTAAAGGTGACGTTCATCAGGCTGCGATATTCTTTCTGCACAGGATTCTTGTAGAAATCCTGCCCGTCCAGATACTCATACAGCACGTTTGCCTTTGCCTCGTTGATTTTTTTCATCTCGGCAAGACCACCGATTTCCTTTTCGAGATACTGCATAACCAGGCCCGTCATGTATATGCACCAGCAGGGCGGGGTATTGTACATACTGTCGGCATTCAGCAGGGTAGTGTAGTTCATCATCGTCGGAATCTGCGCAGGCTCCAACCCTTTGGCAGCCTTGCCCAGCAGATCCTCGCGCACGATGGCAACCGCCATGCCGGCGGGCGCAATGTTTTTCTGTACGCCGAAGTAGATGACGCCGTATTTGCTGACATCCACCGGCTCAGAGCAGATCATTGAGCTCATATCTGCCACCAGCGGCACTCCCGCCACCTGCGGTACTTCCTTATATTTGGTGCCGAAAATGGTGTTATTCTGGCAGATGTGGATATAGCTGGCATTCGGGTCGTAGTCAACCGCGTTCACATCGGGGATATAAGTGAAATTTTTGTCCTTGCTGCTGGCAGCGATTCGTGCCGTGCCGAACTTGGCGGCCTCCTCGGCCGCTTTCTTGCTGAAGTTTCCGGTAACAAGGTAATCTGCCGTTCCTGTGGTCATGAAATTCAGCGGCACCATGGCAAACTGCTGGGTCGCACCGCCCTGGAAAAAGCCCACTTTATAATTGTCAGGGATATTCAATACCCGCCGCATGGAGGCCTCGGTGTTTTCCAGAATTTCCTCAAACCACTTGCTTCGGTGGCTCATCTCCATAACGCTCATGCCGGAACCGCGGTAATCCAACAACTCCGCCTGTGCGGTTTTCAAAACACTCTCCGGCAGCATCGAAGGCCCGGCACTGAAATTATATACTCTGGCCATTTTCCATTCCTCCCAAATATAAAACGGGCAGTACCCTCGGATGCTGCCCGTCGCGCATCGTTGCGTCTATGTATACAGTATAGTGAGAGAATCGGAACATGACAAGTTGGCAACATTCCGAAAACATGCTCGCAGCAGCGGTTTGTTTTTGCAGAATAGCTAAATGTCTGTTTATGGCGCACACTTTATTTTACATTTGTAAAACAAAGTGTCTTTCTGTGGCGGAAAACCACCTGAAAAATTTGTAGTACAAGACCTTTGCATTTTATCTCCCACAGATGTAAAATATAATCACAGCATCTTTTACATCTGTAAAAAGGAGATTTCTATGCAGACTCTATCGCACAGTGAAGAACAGGTCATGGCTGCGCTGTGGGCATGCCATACGCCCGCCACACGGCGGGAAATCGCCGCCCATCTTTCGGCAGAGTGCCGCTGGGCGGATTCGACCCTGTTGAATTTTCTGCTGCGGCTGGAAAAAAAGTCCTTTGTCCGCTGCGAAAAAGACAAAAATAAAAACCTTTACTATCCTCTGGTGCGCCACACCACCTACTGTGCCGCCGTCAGCCAGCAGCATCTGCAAACGCTGTATGGCGGCGATCTGCGCGCCATGGTGCGGGTGTTGGCCGACACAGGGCGCATTTCCTACGCCGATGTCGAACGTCTGCTGCGCTTCTTGGGCGAGTATCAGGCCGAAAACCCGGAATACGACTACGATTAAGTTGCCTTTTTTACGGCTGTAAACTGTCTTTTCGCATTTCCGGCATGTCCTGCCGATAGCGCAGGGGGACATGCTGCGTCTGCAGTTTTTCGTTGCGGCGTTCCTCAATGGTCAGTGCCTTAAAAAAGCGCTTCCACAGCCCCTGCCACGCCAACTCGTCAACCCCCTCGGCGTGCTCATAATGTTCCATGCGCATGTATCGCACACGGCCGTTCTGCCGTAGCAAGGCCTCTTTGTGGGTGGCATCGTAAATCAGGAAATCCTCATCGGGCAGGCGGCTGCAAAAGTGAGCTTGCAGCATGGGCAGCACACGGTTTTGCGGGTGGATTTGCGCGCCCAGCATACCGTCCTTCTCCTCAAAGCGCAAAAGCTCGATCATACGGCAAATTTCATTATTTACCGTGCGTTCCAGCGCAAAGGCGTCCGCCACCTGCGTATGTCCCAGCATCTGTGCCGCCTGCCCGCCCTGCGCAAAGCACAGGCGGATAAACCGCAGCAAAACCAGATCTTTTTCCTCTGCGCACGACAAAAAGCCCACTCTCACGCGGTCCTCGACCGATGCACCCAACCGTTTCAGCCCGACCGCTACGCGTCGGGCTTTTTCCTTTTCGGTGGGAATATCGCGCATCTCAAACAGCATGGGTTGTTCTGTTTCCGGTGTTACAATTTCCGACGGGATTTCTTTTCGGGTATAGCTTTCAAACACGCAGCACAAAAAGCCGGCAAAACTGCCGTCGTAGCGATAAACAACGTCCCTTACATCCGCCTGGTAACGCATTGCAGAGCCTCCTCCTTCAGCAGACGGGCTGCCTTACCCGCCGCCATACCGTTGTCCGTCAGCTTGTGCAGTTCCGGGGCGGCAAAAGGCAGAGGCTTTGCCACAAAATCATCCAGGCTCATCTGCTGCACCCCCACCGAAAACGCCTTGGGATCCAGCAACGCCGCCGCAATTTCCGCCCGCGTACCATGAGATGGTGCGCGTCCGCTGCAGGTAATAAAATACTGGGCGCGCTTCAGGACCACGCCGATGCGCTTTAACTCCGACATTCCCAGGTGCTGCACACGCCGCGCCTGCAGGATGCGGTCAGCGCTCTTGGGCCCTATGCCCGGCACGCGCAGCAGCGCCGCGCGCTCGGCCGTGTTGACTTCCACGGGGAAAAAAGCCGGGTGGCGCAGTGCCCAGGTACATTTGGGGTCAAGATACGGGTCAAAGTTCGGTTCTTCCTCCGTCAACAGCTCCCGCGCGGAGAAATGATAGTACCGCAGCAGCCAGTCCGCCTGGTACAGCCGATGTTCGCGCAAAAGCGGTGGTTTGGTCTGCAGGGCAGGCAGGCGGCTGTCCTCGACCACCGGCAGATAGGCTGAATAAAACACGCGTTTCAGCGAGTATTTTTTGTAAAGTGCCTCGGTCAGATCCATAATATGCAGGTCGTTTTCCGGCGTTGCACCGATAATCATCTGGGTGCTTTGTCCTGCCGGCGCGAAAGCCGGCGCATGGCGGTACACCGCCATTTCCTTTTTGCTCTGCACATTTTGCACGGCGATTTGTTTCATAGGCCGCAAAATGGAGGTTTTCTTTTTGTCAGGAGCCAGCCGATTCAAGCTGACCTCGCTCGGCAGTTCGATATTGACCGACAGCCTGTCCGCCAAAAGTCCCAACTGTTGCACCAGCAAGGGGTCGGCCCCCGGTATCGTCTTAGCATGGATATAGCCGTTAAAACGGTACTCATGGCGCAAAATACGCAGCGCCTCGATCATCAGTTCCATAGTGTGGTCGGGGGATTTGATTACAGCGCTGGACAAAAACAGCCCCTCAATATAATTGCGCTTATAAAACCCAATGGTCAAGTCGGCCAGTTCCCTGGGGGTAAAAGTCGCACGCGGCCGATCGTTGCTGCGGCGGTTGACGCAGTAGCTGCAATCGTAGCAGCATGCGTTAGAGTACAGCACCTTCAAAAGGGAAACACACCTTCCGTCCGGCGTAAAGGCGTGGCAGATTCCGGCCGCCCTGCAGCTGCCCAGTTTGCCATGCTGCCCGGTTCTGTCCACACCGCTGGACGTGCAGGCCACGTCATATTTGGCGCTGTCGGCAAGAATTTCCAGTTTTTCTTCCAGATTCATAAGGTGTGCTCCTAAAAAAGAGTATAAAAAATACAGCCCACCGCAAGTGTCGAACAACGACCTGCCGCGGGCAGCATTTTTTTGTTTATTTCTTGTCAGTCCAAATTATCGGACTTTCTCTGTGCTAGAATAAAGATACGGCAAGGGGAGATATCCGAGTTTTCTTACCACTTGGCCTTGGTTTCCACCACTTTGCCGGCGATATACAGGTGGTCAAGTTCCTCCCCTTTGATAACCAGTTCCTCATAGTTGGGATTAAAGGGCTGCAGAACCACGGCGTTGCCGCGCTGGATATATTTTTTCAGCGTTCCCTCACCGTCCAGGCCGTACACCAGGACGCCCAAGTCGCCGTTGTCCAGCGTATTCTGACGATGTACCAGGGCCAGGTCGCCGTCCGAAATACGCGGTTCCATACTGTCGCCCTTGACTACCAGATAAAAGTAGTTACTGGGATCCTTCACGCTGGCATATTCCTTGCCGTAATCTTCCTCAAACGCCAAGGCACCGTAGCCTGCCCGAACCGTGCCGA
>USNZ01000111.1 GCA_900556255.1 uncultured Oscillospiraceae bacterium | reverse complement strand
ATGACCATGATGATGGCACCCAACACCACGCCGATGCCCGCGCTCAGAGCCTTTTTGTCCTTAAACAAGTTGTGCGCGCAAAGCGAGATCACGATGGCCTCCAGGCCATGGGACGCCAGCGAGACAAACATCGGCGCCGGGTAGAAGAAGAAATCGCCCAAAAATGCGCCGACACCGCCGCCGATCCACGCGCCAAATACCGGAATCAGCGCCGTGGCACCGACAAAGGCGGAAACCGCCCCGGCATACGGGATACCCAAAACCAGCATGCCCAAAAAGCACAGCACACCGATGATGACGGCCTCGGTAAGCTGCCCGGTCACAAAGTTGGTAAAGGTCTGCTTGGCCAGGGTCACAACGTGCAGCAGACGCCGGGCGTTTTTGGGCGGCAGCACCGTCACAACAAGGGTTTTCAAATGTGCGGTGACGACCTCTTTTTTTGCCAGAAGATACAAAGCAAACACCAGTGCCAACAGCACATTGACAAGGCTGGAAAGCACCGAGCTTGCCGCCCCCAACGTCACGGTGAGGATCCCGCCGCCCTCCTTATGGAGCAGTGTCGTAATTTTGTCCATCATCAAATCGGTGTCCGGCGCGTATTCCGGCAAAACGATGCCGTACCTGGCGGCAAACTGTACCGCGCCTGCCCACCATTGCCCCAGCTTTTCAACGTAACCGGGAAGATTCTGCACAAACTCGTTGCCGGATTCCCGCAAACTCGGCAGCATCATAAACACAACGGCAAACAAAATCCCCAGCACCAGCAGCGTGCTCAGCGTCAGGCAGATGGGGCGGGTCAGCTTTTCGGGCGCTTTTTTGCAGATGCGCCGCCAAGTGCGCTCCAGCGGGCGCAGCAAAATATTGATGACAAAGGCAAACGCGCCGCCCATCAAAAACGGGGACAGCACCCCCAGCACCCTGCCCAGAAATTGCAGCACGCCCTGCAGATTGACCAGCGCCCACGCAAACACAAGCGTAAGCAGCAGCGCACGGAAGATATAGCGTGCGGTTTCTTTATCCAAAATGACCGCCCGCGCGGGGGTGTCGGGCTTGGCGGTGTCAGGTGAATTTTTGATTATGGTTTCCTCCCGGTGCGAAATAATTGCGTTAGCTATATTATAAGCAAGTAAGGCTGGACAGGTCAAGAACTTATGGGAAAAATTAAGAGGCTGTTCACAAAACAGCCTCTGAGAGGAATTTCAGCGGTCGGAATCGCAGGGCCGGTTCCATTTTCCGCCGTATATACAAGTTTCGACGTAAGCCATCATGCGGTTATAGAAAAAGGCATAAATCGTTAGGCCGATAAACCCGCCGATGCCGCCTACCAAATAAGCCGGCAAAGCATATTTTGCCAGGGCCAGCGAAAACAGCACCCAAAAAATGCACGTGATAACCATAGCAACGGCGTGTTCCTTTACCCATTTCTTCTTAAAAAACGCCTGCTTTTCTTTTATAGTAAAGGCGCTTTCCTGCAAGGTTTCTTTAATCGTTGTTTCTGCCATATCCTTGTATTCCTCTGCGGTCAGCTTTTTTCCGCACAGGAGTTCATTGATGCTCAGGTCATACAGGGTGCTGAGTTGCTCCAGCATTTCAACAGGCGGCATGTAATTGCCGGTTTCCCAACGAGAAATGGTTTTGTTTGTAACACCCAGCTTTTCGCCCAGCTCTGCCTGTGTAAAATGGTGTTCCTTGCGGAGTTCTGCCAAAAACCTGCCCATCTTTACCATATCCATGCGCGACGCCTCCGTTTTGTAGTGCTTTTATTCTACACCAAAACCGGGAAAAAGTCTTTACCATAAACAGCGAATGAGAAAATTTGGCGCAGAAAAGCAGTCGTCTGAGAAAATGGAGCGCGGCAAAACATAACGTATATAGAAGAAATACGTAAAGTAAGTAAAAATATTTACCTAAATATTATTGACATATCAAATAAATGTGTTATAATGGCTCCATTGACAATTTGGGTCAATAAATTTAGATAAATAATACGAGGTACAAACCATGAAATTTGAAGATCTGAAAGAAGTATTTGTTGACACCCTGAGCTGCGATGCGGACAAGGTAACCATGGAAGCCAGCCTGACGGATGATCTGCAGGCAGACAGCTTGGATGCGGTGGAGCTGAATATGGCTTTTGAGGAAAAGTTCGGCGTTTCCATTGCCGATGAGGATCTGGGTACCCTCAAGACTGTGGGCGACATTTTCAACTATCTGTCCGCGCGGGCAGCTTGAGGGTAAGGCGGAATGAGTGCCATCGAAAAGCTGTTCCCGACGAGCCTGCAGGAGCGCAGCTTTCAACTGAAGGCTCGCCGCGATGCCGGTACGGCCGCACCCAACTGGGAGCCGCCGCAATTTGCCGAGTGCAAAAAATGCGGGCGCCGTGCCACGCGGCAGGTTTGGGTCAAAAGCCAGTATGTCTGCCCCAACTGCGGGGTGCATCTGGCAATCGGTGCCTATTATCGGCTCAGCACGGTTTTGGATCACGGGACGTTTAAGGAGCTGAACCCCGACATCACCCCGCAGGATGTGCTGCACTTCCCGGAATACCGGGAAAAACTGGCAGCCGCCACGGTCAAGACCGGGCTGAAAGAAGCTGCCGTCACGGCAACGGGAAAAATCGGGGGTGTACAAACGGTGCTGGCGGTGCTGGACAGCCGCTTTTTTATGGGCAGCATGAGCACCGCCGTGGGCGAGAAAATCACCTGTGCCATAGAGTACGCCGCCGATAAACACCTGCCGCTGGTCATATTTTCTGCCAGCGGCGGGGCGCGTATGCAGGAGGGCATTTTCAGCCTGATGCAGATGGCAAAAACCAGTGCCGCGCTGGAACGCTTCAGCAGTGGCGGCGGGCTGTACATCAGCGTGCTGACAAACCCCACCACCGGCGGCGTTACCGCCAGCTTTGCCAGCCTGGGCGATATAACGCTGGCAGAGCCGGGCGCGCTGATCGGCTTTGCCGGTCCGCGCGTGATCGAGCAGACGATCGGCGAAAAGCTGCCCAACGGGTTCCAGCGCAGTGAATTTCAGCTGCAGCACGGCTTTGTGGACAAGGTCGTTCCGCGCACCGAGATGAAGGCGGTTCTGGCGCAGATCTTGCAGCTCCACACACTAGGGAGGAAATGCAGATGATCAAAGAAGTCTTACAGCAGCTGGAACCGCTGGACGCGCAAATGGCAGCGCTGTGCAGCCGTGCCGACGACGAGGAAATGACGGACACGACCAACCACGCCGCCGAGCTGGCGGAGCTTTCGGCACAGGAGGACAGAATCCTGCAGCGCTGCACCGCGCTGACGCCGGAGGATCGCGTTTTTCTGGCGCGCCGCCCGGATCGCCCGCATATCGGCGAGATCATCGACGCACTGTTTACCGATTTTTTTGAACAGTGCGGGGATCGCCAATGCAAGGAGGATGCGGCCATTTTGTGCGGTATTGCGCGGTTTCATGGGATGCCCGTCACAGTTTTGGGGCATCGCAAGGGAGCCACGCTGGAAGAAAACCTGCAATGCAACTTTGGGATGCCGGGACCGGAAGGCTACCGCAAGGCCTTGCGCGTGATGAAACAGGCGGAAAAATTCCGGCGTCCTATCATTACTTTTGTGGATACCCCCGGCGCATATCCCGGCAAGGATGCCGAGGAACGCGGACAAGGCGAGGCCATTGCCCGCAACCTGATGGAGATGAGTGGTTTGACCGTCCCGGTGCTGACCATCGTTACGGGGGAAGGCTCCAGCGGCGGTGCCTTGGGGCTGGGCGTTGCCAACCATATTCTGATGCTGGAAAACGCCGTGTATTCGGTACTCAGCCCCGAGGGGTTCGCCAGCATTCTGTGGAAGGATGCCTCCCGCAGCGGAGAAGCCTGCGCCATGATGAAGCTGACGGCGCAGGACTTGTACGCGGACGGGATCGTGGAGGAAATTATCCCCGAACCGCTGGGAGGTGCGCAGCGCGGGCGGCAGCTGCTTTTCAGCAGAATGGACGCCGCCATTGCAGCCCACCTTGCCGTGTTGTGCAAGATGAGCCGCAAGGCCTTGGCTGACCAGCGGTATAAAAAATATCGACGTATCGGAGAAATGAGGGGCAGATGAAAGGTTTACAGCTGCTATCCACCGGCGGGGCGCTGCCCGGCCGCGTGGTGACGAATGAGGACTTGTGCCGACAGGTGGACACGGATGATGCATGGATCACGACCCGCACAGGCATCCGCCAACGCTATTACTGCACCGAAAGCGAGGACGCCGCCACCTTGGCAATAGCCGCCGCGCGTCAGGCTTTGGAACGCAGCGGTCTTGCGCCTAGCGACATTGCCTGCTGTGTTGCGGCAACGCTCTCGTCCCCCACGCTGACGCCCGGCATCGCCTGCCGTGTGCAGGCGGCGCTGCATCTGCCGGAAACCTGCCCCGCTTTTGATGTGAACGCGGCCTGTTCCGGCTTTTTGTATGCCGCCGCCACAGCCCATGGGTTGCTGGGTACACTGGGCGGACGCTATGCGCTGGTGATCGGGTGTGAGGTGCTTTCCCGCCTGATGGACCCGACCGACCGCGCCACCTGTGTGCTGTTTGGTGACGGTGCCGGTGCGGCGGTCTTTGCCTTGGCCGAGGACGCCCCGTTTGCCGTAACCTTGGGCGCGCGGGGCGATGATGCGATCCGCGTGGGCGGTACGGCTGCCCGGGATGCCGCACCCATCACCATGGATGGGCGGGCAGTTTTCCGCTTTGCGGTGGAAGCTATGCCGCGCTGCCTGCAAACCGTGCTGGCAAGCAGCGGGATGACGCCGGATGACCTTGACTGGATTGTGTGCCATCAGGCAAACAGCCGCATCATTGACCATTGCATCAAGCATTTGCACGCAGAACCGTCAAAATTTTACAAGAATATGGATCGTCACGGCAACACAGGCGCCGCCAGCATCCCGATTGCCCTGCATGAAATGGAGGAAAACGGTTTGCTGCAGCCCCATCAAACCTTAGCCTGCATCGGCTTTGGCGGCGGGCTGAGTTGGGGCGGGATGCTGCTGACGTATGAGGGTAGAAAATGAAGCTGCTCAATGAAAT
>USNZ01000110.1 GCA_900556255.1 uncultured Oscillospiraceae bacterium | reverse complement strand
ATGTTTGGTGAGGATACGTTAAACGTCATCTCCGAGACACCGCAGAGTCTCTGCCGAATCAAGGGCATCACGCCGGAAAAAGCCGCCGCCATCTCCAACGAGTTCCGCCGCATGTACGGTGTGCGGGAGGTGGTGGCCTGGTTCACCAAATACGGTCTTTCTGCCCAGCAGGCGGTCACGGCGTACCGCGCCTTCGGCCCCCACACGGTGGAGGCGCTGACCCAGAACCCCTACCTGCTTTGTGGTGACCCGCTGCAATTAAAGTTTGCCCAGGTGGACGGTATCGCCGCCGCCTTACAGTTTGATTCCGGTAGCCGACTGCGGGTGGCGGCGGGGCTGTTGTACGCCCTGCGCCACAACGCCAACAACGGCCATACCTGTTTGCCGCGAGCCAAACTCTTAGACTCCACCGCCAAGTTCCTGCGGGTGGAACCTGCCAGCATTGAGGCAGGGCTGGACGAACTCCTCTCCACCGAGGACCTGCGCACCCGCACCTACCAAAACATCGAATACATCTACCTGCCGGATCTGCTTTCGGCCGAAGAAGACATCGCCGCCCGCCTGGGCCAGCTCTCCACCTTCCCGACCGAGCCGCCCAAGACGCTGGAGACCGACATCCGTGTGTTGGAAATGACCCAGGGCTTCGAGTACGCACCTTTGCAGAAAGAGGCCATCCGCTTAGCCCTTTCCAGCCGGGTCATGGTGCTCACCGGCGGCCCCGGTACCGGCAAGACCACCACGGTCAACGCCATTTTGAGCTTGTACGAGGCCCTGTATGACCGTGTCGCCCTCTGCGCCCCCACGGGCCGCGCCGCCAAGCGGCTGAGCGAGCTGACCCACCACAGCGCTTCCACCATCCATCGCCTGCTGGAAGTGGACTACACCACCGGCAGCGTGCGGTTCATCCATAACGAGAAAAACCTGTTAAAATACGATGTCATCATCCTCGACGAGATGAGCATGGTGGACGTCAAGCTGTTCCAGGCGCTGCTGGCTGCGGCGCGGTATCACTGCCGCATCATCATGGTAGGCGATGCCGACCAGCTGCCCAGCGTCGGCCCGGGCAACATTCTGGGCGAGATCTTGCGCACGGGCGTCGTGCCCACTGTTCGCCTGACCGACATCTTCCGTCAGGCGCAGCAAAGTCTGATCGTGCAGAACGCCCACCGCATTGTCGAAGGGCAGATGCCCCAAAAAGGCGGGCCGAAGGACGACTTTTTTATGATCGAGTCCACCGGCCTTGCCTGCCAGAAGCTGGTCTGTGACCTTGTCAGCACGCGCTTGCCCAAGGCCTACGGCTTTGATGCGGTCAAAGACATTCAGGTGCTGTGCCCGACCAAGGTCGGACCCACCGGCAGCGTGGAATTGAACCGCCGCCTGCAGGAGATCCTCAACCCGCCGGCGTTCGGCAAGCCGCAGATCGGCAGCGAGAAAAGCGGCAAGATCCTGCGCCTGGGCGATAAGGTCATGCAGATCAAAAACGACTACGACATCACCTTTGAGCGCGCCGGGGCGGAGGCGGGCGTCGGCGCCTACAACGGAGATCTGGGCATTATCACCGCCGTGGACGCCGAGGCGCAGAGTGTCACCGTAATGATGGACGACCGCAAATACGTCTACGGTGCCGACCAGCTTAACGAACTGGAACCCGCCTACGCCGTTACGGTACACAAGAGCCAGGGTTCGGAATTCCCGGCGGTCATACTGCCGGTGGCGGACGTGCCCGCAAGACTTTGCTACCGCAACCTTTTGTACACCGGTGTGACCCGCGCGCGCAAGCTGTGCGTGCTGACCGGCACCGCGCGCACCGAGCAGACGATGGTGCAGAACGTGCGGCAGAATATGCGATACAGCGGGCTGCGTTATCTTTTGCGGCAGGCTGCGTCCTCACGGGTGGAGGAGACATGACCCGGCGGGACGCGAGGGGGCTTTTCCAACGCGCGGCCAACCTTTTGTATCCGCGCGTGTGCCCTTTTTGCGGCACACTTTTGGGGCGGGACGCCAAGGACGCCGCCGTGTGCCCCGCGTGTATTGCGGAGGAAGAACGCCTTTCGCATCAGCCGCCCCGCCTGCCGGACGGCGACCACGATTTCTACGCCCTGAACGATAAGATGGCGGCTTACTATTATGCGGACGATGTGCGCGCGGCTATTTTGCGCTGCAAGCGCGGCGGGCAGTGGCACTATGCCAGGGAACTGGCCGACCGCATGGCTGTGCGCATCTGGGGCGCCGACCCCGCGCAAAAAACGGGGCGGTGTCCGCAGTATGTCGGTGTGCCCGGCATGGCACTGTACGGCTGCATTGTGCCGGTGCCCCGACGGGATTCGGCAAGCAGGGAGCCGTCCCTGCCCGCGCTTCTGGCAAAGCGACTGGGTGAGATTTTGCAAATCCCGGTCATAGATGCGCTGCAGACCACCCGCCCCCTGAGCCCGCAAAAGAAACTGACCCGCGCCGAGCGCATCATGAACGTGCGCAATGCTTACGTCTGCCGCCCCGACGCGGACATTACCGACAGGCGTGTACTCGTGGTGGATGATATCATTACGACCGGCTCCACGGTGTCGGCGTGTGCGCTGGCGCTTTTGCAGGGCGGCGCATTTGAGGTACACGCAGCGGCCATTGCCGCCGACGAAGAATTACCCAAAGGCAACACCGCACAATTCCCGCCTAACGGCTTAAGCACCGCTATGGCGGCTGCGGCACGGCATCTGCGTTGCCAAAATGCTCGATAAGACATCCAGTATTATCTGCGCTTTTGGCTTAGCATCTGCCGCACCTCGCTCGCCGTATCGGCACTTAGAATTATGCGGTGTTACCCAAAAACAAACAAAGGTTATCTACGGAGAACAAACCATGAAGCAACAGGATATCGGTATCGACCTTGGCACGACCTCGGTCATTATAGCTACCGAACAGCAGGGCGTCGTGTTCTGCCAACCGACCATCGGCGCGGTAGATACCCGCACAAATTCGGTCATCGCCGTGGGGGACGAAGCTCTGCGTATGGTGGGGCGCGCCCCCGCCAACATTGATCTGGTGCGCCCTTTGCAGGACGGTGTCATCCATGACCACCGCATGACCAACGAGTTGATTTTGCGCTTTGTCAACGAGGTCTGTCGTTCCCGACTGTTTAAGCCGCGTGTGGCAGTCTGTGTGCCGGCGGCCATCACGGGTGTGGAGGCGGACGCCGTCGTCGAGGCCGTGTATACGGCGGGTGCCAAGCAGGTCTTTTTGGTTGACGAGCCTGTGGCGGCGGCGCTGGGCGCGGGGCTGCTCATTCGCGAACCGCGCGGCTGCATGGTCATTGATATCGGCGGCGGTTCCACCGACATTGCCGTCATCAGCATGGGCGGGCGGGTACGCGCCGCCAGTGTGCCGGTGGCGGGCAATGCCTTCGACCGTGCCATTGCCCAGTATGTGCAGGAAAAATTCCAGATCGCTATTGGCCCCCTGACCGCCGAGGCACTGAAAAAGCAGGTGGCCTGCTGCGCCAAAAGCGAGTTTGAGGGTGTCATGGAAGTGCGCGGCCATTCGTGGGAAACGAACCTCCCCGCCCGCAAGGTCATCTACACCCGCGACTTATATGAGCCTGTGCAGGAGCTTGCCTCCCGCATTGCGGTGGCCGCCAGAAGTGTGCTGGAGGCCACCCCGCCGGAATTGCAGGCCGACATCGCCGACGGCGGCGTCCTGCTGACAGGCGGCGGCTCGCTGCTGCGTGGGCTGGCCGGATATCTGGCACAGACCCTGCACATCAACGTCACCATTGCGCCGGATCCACTCAACTGTGTGGCGCGCGGCACAGCCATCAGCCTGAGTGAGGGCAAACACCTGAGCGCGGGCTTCCGCGATGCCACCCCCAAGGCATGGTCGGGCCGCCAACAGCTTCGCCGTGACACCTTTACCGTCGAATAACCGAAAGGAACCCCTATGTCCGATTTGAATCAGGAATACCTCGCTCTGCGCGATCAATATATCGAAGCACGCTTTTCCAAGCTGAACCCCATGCAGCAAAAGGCGGTTTTTTCTACCGAAGGCCCCTTGCTGATTCTGGCAGGTGCAGGCTCCGGCAAGACCACCGTGCTGGTCAACCGCATTGCCAACATTATCCGTTTCGGCTGCGCCCACGGCAGCAGGGAACTGACCCGCCCCGTCACGCAGGAGGATCTGGATGCCCTGCGCACGGCGGTGCAGACCGGGCGCGACCTGCCGCGCGAGGCGGCGTATCTGGCGGTGCGTCCTGCGCGCCCCTGGAACGTGATGGCCATCACCTTTACCAACAAGGCGGCGGGCGAGCTGAAAGACCGTCTGCGCGCCATGCTGGGGGACACCGTGGGCGGCGATGTATTCGCCTCCACCTTCCACTCGGCGTGTGTGCGGATGCTGCGCCGCGATGCCGAGCGCATCGGTTTTCCCAAGAGCTTTACCATCTACGACACCGACGACCAGCAGCGCGTTATGAAGCTGATCTATAAAGACCTGATGATCGACGAAAAGTTCCTGCCGGTCAAGTCTGCCGCCGCGCAGATCAGTTCCTTCAAGGATAAGCTGCTCTCGGCAGAGGATATCGCCAAGGAGCCGCCTGCCAACACCAAGGCGGCGCTGGTCTCCAAAATTTACACAGCTTATGCGGGCCGCCTGAAGTCCGCCGGTGCGATGGACTTCGATGATCTGATTTTTTACACCGTCCGCCTTTTGCAGCAGGATGCCGAGGCGCGGGAATACTACCAGCAGAAATTCCGCTATGTCGTCGTGGACGAGTATCAGGATACCAGCGTTGCGCAGTTCCATTTGGTGCGTCTGCTGGCGGGCGGCACCAACAACGTCTGCGTGGTGGGCGATGATGACCAGTCCATCTACAAATTCCGAGGCGCCACGATTGAAAACATCCTGAACTTTGAACAGGTGTTCACTGGCGCCAAGACCATCCGCCTGGAACAGAACTACCGTTCCACCTCCAATATTTTGGATGCCGCCAACAGTGTCATCAAAAACAACAACGGCCGCAAGGGCAAGACCCTCTGGACGCAGAACGGGGACGGTGAAAAGGTCCACCACTA
>USNZ01000109.1 GCA_900556255.1 uncultured Oscillospiraceae bacterium | reverse complement strand
GGCATATCGTGCTGGTACTGGCCCACGCCGACGGCCTTGGGGTCGATTTTGACCAGCTCGGCCAGCGGGTCCTGCAGGCGGCGGGCGATGGACACGGCGCTGCGCAGGTTGACATCAAACTGCGGAAACTCCTCCGCCGCCAGCTTGGATGCCGAGTACACCGACGCGCCCGCCTCGCTGACGACCATATATTGTAAGTGCAGCTGCTTTTCCTCGGCCAATTCGCGGATGACCTCGGCGGCAAATTCCTCGGTTTCGTGGCCGGCGGTGCCGTTGCCGATGGCCATGACCTCGACGCCGTTTTTCAAAACCATCGACTTGATGATTTTTTTGGCCTGGTCAACGCGCTTGAACTCCGGCACGGGGTAGACGACGTTTGTGTCCAGCACCTTGCCGGTGGGGTCCACAACGGCGACCTTGCAGCCCATGCGGTAGCCGGGGTCCAGCCCCATAACGGTTTTGCCGCGGATGGGCGGCTGCAGCAAAAGCTGGCGCAGGTTGTCGCCGAAAACCTTGATGGCACCCTCGGCGGCGGCGTCGGACAGGGCGGTGCGCAGCTCGTTTTCCAGGCTGGGGTGGATCAGGCGGCTGTAAGCGTCGCGGGCGGCCTCGTCCACCAGCAGGGCGCTGGCACCGCCGGTCTTTCTGCGGGCGAACATCCAGCTTACGATGCCGGCGGCGCGCTCGGCGTCCACCTCCAGCGCAACCTTCAAAAAGCCCTCGCGCTCGCCGCGGTCCAGCGCCAGCACGCGGTGGCCGGGGATCTTGTTCAGCGGCTCGGCGTAGTCGTAATACTGGGCGTAGACGCTGTCCTCGTCCTTGGTTTTGGCGGCCGTGATGCGGCCGAACGCACGGTAGTAGCGGCGCAGCTCGGCGCGGCAGGCGGCGTCGTCCGAGACGGCCTCGGCAATGATATCCTTGGCACCCTGCAGCGCGGCGGCAGCGTCGGGCACTTCGTCGTTCAGGTAGTCGGCAGCGGCGGCAAGCGGGTCAAAAGCAGCGTCCTGACGCAAAATTGCGTCGGCCAGCGGCTGCAGGCCGCGCGCCTTGGCAATACCCGCGCGGGTCTTGCGCTTGGGCTTGTAGGGGCGGTAGATGTCCTCGACCTCGGCCAGCGTTTTGGCGTTTTGCAGTGCGGCGGTCAGCTCGGCGGTCATAACGCCCTGCTCGGTGATGGAGTTGGTGACCTCGGTCTTGCGCTTGTCCAGACCGCGCAGATATTCTAAGCGGTCGCCCAAGTCGCGCAGCACCTGGTCGTCCATCGAGCCGGTGGCTTCCTTGCGGTAGCGGGCGATAAACGGGATGGTGTTGCCTTGGTCGATCAGCTCAATGGCACCCTGCACGTTTTTGACGTTCAGGTTCAGTTCGGCGGCAAGTTGTTCGGCATGGGTTTGCATAGGGTGGGTTCCTTTCCAAAAAATAGTACGATACAATGTTTATTGGTGGGCTTGCTGGGTTTTTCTGCGGCGCACGGTGACGGCGCACAGGTACACAAGGTACAAAACACACGCAGCTGCGGTGATTTTTAACGATACATCCAGCCCCGGTGTGCGGTAGGTCACGCGGATATCGCATGCCCCCGCAGGTACAAACAGCGCGGTCAAGCCGTTGTCTGCCTTTTCCATTTGGGCGGGGCTGCCGTTGACGGTGGCGGTAAAGCCCTCGTCATAGGGCACACTGAAAAATACCAGACGGTTGGTGTCGTAGTCGGTGCGGGCGGTAAAGCCCGTGTTGTCGGCGGTAAATTCCGCCACCGCGGCGGCGCGGCGGTCGGCGCAGTCCTGCGCGTAGGCGGAGGCCGTGCGGTGGGTCAGCTCGTTGTCGGGCAAGGGCTGCAGCGTGTCGGCGTAGGCCTCGATTTGTGCATCGTCCAGCAGCACGGCGCGCAGCAAAATCTGGGCACGTTCGCTGTCGGGCACGGTTTCCAGCTGCTCGGCGGTGACGTAGTAGTCGTAGGTAAAGCCCATAGGAACGTAGTTCTCGTTCTCGTAGATGTTGTACTGCGCGGTTTCGCCCCACAGTGCCCAGCCCTCCGGCTTTTCCTTTTGCCAGTTTTCGTCCTCGTCCTTGGCCACCAGTGTGTAGCGCACGCTCAACAGGCCGCGCAGGGCGAAGTTCTTGGCCTCCGGCTTGGAGTTGACGTCCCGCTTGACCCCAACATAGGGATAAAACTCCATAATAGAGGGGGAGACAGTCGAATTGAAAAATTGCAGGCAGGGGCGGTGGAACCACAGCCCCAGGTTGTTGTGCGCACCGTAGGCGTCCAGCCGATAAAAGCCGTCATCGGGCAGAGTCTGCTCAATTTCCTGCACAGAATCGTAGGTTTGCGGGATCAGATTGCTGTCGTTCTGCCACTGGGCGTACTTGCCCAGTGAAAGATGTACCGTGCCGTACACAAAGCTGAAGCCCAGAATACCCGCCAGCAGGATACTGCACCAGCGGCGCTTGTCGCGGGCAAAGTGCCACAAAAGTCCAAACAGAATAACACCCAGCAGCGTCACGCCCCAGATGCCCCAAAAGCGGGCGGGCTCGTCGGTGACACCGAGGATAAAATTGCCGTCCTTGTCCTTGTTGGGCACCAGCGCAAAGGCGGCGGCGCTTAGGGTGACCAGCAAGACCAGCCGCCACGCAGGCGGTATCTCTTTTTCCGCCAGATGCGGGCGAGAGAAAGAATATGCCGTAGCAGCGCATAAAATCAGAATCGGCATATAGTACCAGCGGGCGTAATAGCTGGAATTTAAGGCGTAGAAGGCGCTGTTCAGCACCGGCACAAAGGCGCAGACAACACACGCCTTGAGTATGTAGGTGAACGGGTGGCTGCGCTTGGCGCGCACAAAGGCCAGCCCGCCCGCCAGCCCGACCAGCGGCAGGTAGGCGGTCATGCTGGTGTGCTTCAGGATGCCCTCCTGGAACATATCCTTAAAATAGGGGGCGTCGGGCATCAAAAAGGCGCTGTAAAAAATGGCGGGGTACTGCTGGGATTTGCCGTACACAAGGTAGCCGTACCCGCTAAAAGGCGCGATGGTGCGCGGGTTTTGTATAAGCGAAATGCCGGCGGGCAATAGCAGCAGACAGCCCATGGCGCAGCCCAGCAGGGTTTCAAACGTCAGGGTGCAGAACTTGCGCACACTTAGCTTGTACGCCCCGGCGGCGACCATGGCGAAAAAGTAGATGATCAAAAACACCGCCTGCCCGGCGAAAAAGAAGTAGTTGTTCAACAGGTTGACGGCCACCCAGAAGGGGAACGCGCCGCGTTTATCGTCCAGCACGGCGGCATCCAGCGCGGCCAGCATGAACGGAAATAACGCTATAACGTCAATAAAATGGTTAAAAAAGATGTTGTAGACCGAGAAGCCGCAAAAGGCATACAGCACGGAGGCAACGACGCTCCAATTTTCGACACCGACCCAGCGCCGCGCCCACAGGTAGGCGCCGCCGCCGGCCACGGCAAATTTCAGGCAGAGAAGCGGCACCAGCATATAGGGCATAAACCGCGCAGGTACGAAAATACTGAGCCAGAAAAACGGACTGCCCAGCAGGTAGAACGAGTAGGAGTTCATAAACCCGGAACCGAGATCCGTCTCCCAGCTGTAACTGCCGCCCTGCTTGAGAAAGCTGTTGGCGTATTGGTAAAAATTGATCTGCTGGTCGTTAAAATCCCCGGCGTAGTGGAAGTACCCGCCGCCGCGCACGGCGTCCATAAGGCAGTGCGGCAAAAACAGCAGCGCCGCCAGCACAAAGCAGATGCCGAACACCTGCCAAAAGCGGTTTTTGGGTTTTGATGGCAAAACTTTCATTTTCGGCTCCATTGTCCCGTTTATCGGATTTCTGAAAACGCAAAATCGTGGTATACTGGTACTATACCACATCGAAAGGAAAGAATAAAGATGAAAACTTTTCCGTTCAGTGCCCTGTTGGGGCGCATGAAATATATCACCCGCTGGAGCCTGATGCGCTCTGCCCGCCCCGAAAGCCTGAGCGAGCACACCGCCGACACGGCGCTGCTGGCGCACACGCTGTGCCTGATCGCCCAAAAATGCACGGGCACGGGGGCGAATATCCGCCCCGATGTGGTGGCGACAGCGGCGTTATATCACGATGCACCGGAGATTTTGACCGGGGATATGCCCACACCGGTCAAGTACAAGAACGAGGCGCTGCGCACGGCCTACAAGCAGGTCGAGCAGGAGAGCGCCCGTTTGATGGCAAGCCTGCAGCCGCCCGAACTGCGCCCCGTGACCGAAGGCTACCTGACCGGCAGTGTGCTGAACGCCGACGAGGCCAAGCTGCTGAAAGCGGCGGACAGGCTTTCGGCGCTGATCAAATGCATGGAGGAGGGCACGCACGAATTTGCCGCCGCCAAGGCGCAGCAGACGCAGGCCCTGCACGAGATGCACTGCCCGGAGGCAGAGTATTTTATGCAGTATATGCTGCCCTGCTATGCAGAAAATTTGGACGAACTGACGAGAATTTGAGAGCTTAGAGTTTGGGTTTGGTGTGTCCGCTTGTGCGGACACATTTTTATAGAGTGGGATGTAGGGCGGGGTGGGCGCACCGGCGCAGTTTGTAGAAAAATCCCTTTTACGGGTAGTAATGTAGGGCGCGTGTCTTGACCGCGCCGCACCGCTGGCCGCGCGCAGCGCATAAAATCGCGCCGAATGGCGCGCTATTTTCCGATACATCGTACTGTCGGCTTGGTTGCAAGGAGGGGTCAAGACCCCTCCCTGCAAACAACCGAGAGATAGGCAGTTATAGGCAAAGCACCTATTTCCGGCAGGGTTGTAGGGAACGCAACTATGCGTCCCGTGCGGTTTTGCGTTATATCGCAATTTTGGCGTGGCTGCAACGGGCGGCATTTATGCCGCCCCTACGGAGTACCCGTAAAATTGTTATTGTCGCAAAACCGCGGGCGGGGCATGCCCCGCCCCTACCGCGCAATGATTTGTATTGCCCTGTAGGGCGGGGTGACCCCACCCCGCCCTACAGGGCAATAGCCGCAAATTTCCCCCTCATCAGTCACCTGCGGTGACAGCTTCCCCCAAAGGGGGAAGCCATACAG
>USNZ01000108.1 GCA_900556255.1 uncultured Oscillospiraceae bacterium | reverse complement strand
TCATCGGGGACAACCCCGATCGTCTGCGGGCACTGGTCGTACAGGCCAAGCAGCGCAGCGATCTGCTGGTGTTTTCCGGCGGGCTTGGCCCCACCGAGGACGATTTGACCAAGGAAACCGTGGCCGAAGCCTTCGGCGATACCCTGCATTTTGACGAGGCCGAGTGGCAGAAAATTCTGGACTTTTTTGCCCGCACCAACCGCCGCCCCACCGAAAACAACCGCAAACAGGCCATGGTTCCCACCAAGGGGCATAAGGTCCCCAACGACCACGGCACCGCCCCCGGTGCCTGGTTTGAGGACGGCGGCCACTGCGCCGTGCTGATGCCCGGCGTCCCGCGGGAGATGAAGGCCATGTGGGCCGAACAGGTGCGCCCACTGCTGGAAAAGCGCCAAAACTGCACCATACACAGCCGCACCCTGCGCGTACTGGGTGGCGAAAGCGCCATTGCCAGCAAGGTGGGGGCGCTGTTTGAGAGCGCCAACCCCACGGCGGCCATCTACTGCAAAACCGGCGAGTGCGAGATCCGCGTGACCGCCCGCGCCGCCAACGCCGCCGAGGCCGAGGCTGCCTGCAACGCGCGCTTGGCGCAGTTCAAGGATATTTTAGGCGATGCTGCGTATGATATCGATGTGCCCGCCTTGGAGTACACTGTCGTGCGCGCCCTGCGGGAGCGTGGTCTGCACGCCGCCACCGCCGAAAGCTGCACCGGCGGCATGGTTGCCGAACGGCTGACCAACGTGCCCGGCTCCAGCGCGGTGTTCGGCTTTGGCTTTGTCACCTACGCCGAGGCTGCCAAACAGCAGCTTTTAGGCGTGTCGGCAGAAATGATAGAACGCTATAATGTTGTTTCCGGCCCTGTGGCCGTGGCCATGGCCTTTGGTGCCGCCAGGGTATCGGGGGCGGAGCTGGCCGTAGGCATCACGGGGCTGGCCGGCCCCGACGGAGACCTGCCGGGCAAGCCTGTGGGCACGGTGTACCTTGCCGGTGCCGATGCCCGCACGGGACAGGGATTTTTGATGCGCCTTACGCTGGGCGGCTACCGCGAGCGCAGCGTGATACGCACCCGCGCGGCGCTGTATGCGCTGGACCTTTTGCGCCGCATGGCGCTGGGGCTGCCCGTGCCGGACAGTCTGCCTGTTACAGAAAATACGGACGCAGTTACGTTAGATATATAAAACGAGGAACACACCATGGTAAACACACAATTAAAAATTCTGCGTGTTTTCGGCCCCACCGCCGCCGAGGTCTCTGCTGTTTTGCGGCAGGCCCGCGCCGACGGCTGCCCGGGCTTGCGCCTGTTGGAGCGCGACGGCGAGTTTGCCGTCTGCATACAGATCAGTGCGCCCAACCGCGCCATGGCGGAACAATACTGTGAAAAATGGGCGCTGCGTCTGCGCGCCAAATTCGGTGACGATATCTTTGCCGAGGGCGAGACCAGCCTGGCACAGGCAACGCTTTCGGCCATGCTGGACCGCCGCAAGCTGCTGGTGGCCGTGGACGAAACCACGGGGCGTTTGCTGGGCAGCCAGCTGCAGCCCCTGCCCCACAGCGAGGCGGTGTTTGATTTCGGCACCGAGACCTACGCCAACCCCGAAAACCGCAAGCAAATTGTCGTGCCGCCGGTGCTGCTCAAGCGCTTTCCCGGTGATGTGGTACAAGCCTCGGCGGGGCGCGCTCTCAACGCCATGCAGGCAGCGGGCGCGGATTTCGGCGCGGCATACATGCCCGCCACCGTGGGGCAGTGCCCCTTTGTGCTGGTGTGCGACCGCCACGGCGCCGCCGCCTGCGCCCTGCCGCCGGATCTGAGCGATGCCGCCATCGCCAACCAGATGCTGGATCTTCTGCGCCGCCGTCTGTTGGGGCTGCGGCTGACGGGTTCCTGCATAACCTTCCGCCCCGGCAAGGAGCGCCCGCTGCTGCTTGTCAGCGAGGCCGGGCGTGAGCGCGGCAACACGGTGCGCTTTTCGCTGCGCCGCCGCACCCCGCCCGCCGATGACCCCACCACCTCCTTTGAGCCGATGATGGACTTTGACACGGCGCGCCCCGCGCCGTCTGCCCAGCCTGCCGCCGCGGCAGAGCAGACGCCCGCACCGCAGCAGCCCATCGAGGTGCCGCTGACCGTGCCGCGCGTGCCCACAGGAACCATTCGCTTTGAGGAAGAACCGACTGCGCAGACGCCCGCCCCGGAGGAGGATTTCTCGGTCTCCATGCAGCCGGAACCGACGCGGGAGCCGGAACCCACGCCGCGCCGTGCGGCACCGAAACCATCGATTTTGGACGATGATGTGCCGGATTTCTCGGCAGGGCTGGATCCTGCCGCCATTGCGCAGGCACAGGCTGCCGATGCGGCGGACGAGGCGGCGGGCAGAAACACCGACGTGGATGCCTTTGCCCAAGCCGCCAACCGTCTGTTTGAAACCTCGGCGGCCGAGGAACCTGCGCCCCCGCGCAAAAAGCGGCGCGGCGACGAGAAACTGCAGGACAATATGCCGCAAAACTCCATCCGCACCCGCAGCCTGGAGGTCATTGAGAAGACCGAACGCCGCCGCAAGCGCACGGCCATTCTGACGCTGCTGACCCTGTTGCTGATCCTTCTGGCGGGCGCAGGCGGCGTCTGGCTGTTTGTGCATAACGATTTAGGTGCGCGCCCTGCCGCCAAAAACTACGGCACTACGATCTATGATGACGCCGCCGACCGCTACCTGCAAAAGGCATTGACCCGCCGCAGCGGCGCGGTGGGGTACTTAGGCTTTGCGGGGCGCGCAGGTACGCTGGTCTATGCCGCCGACGCCCCCGCCCCCGAACAGGACAAAGACGCCGCCGATATCGTGCGGTTTGCCTCACCCAGTGCCCTGGACGGCAGCAGTGCGGGCAACACGATTTTGTCGTGCCGGGGCGATGCCTTTGCCGATTTCGCGCAGGAGGATGTCGCCAAGCAAAACAACGCTTTTACGCTGTATTTGCAGGAAAAAACCTACCGCTGCAAGCTGATCTCCGTCTTTTATTACGACCCTGCCGAAACCGGTGAAGGCTCGTTTGATTTGTACGCGACGGGCGATCTCTCGCAATATTACGACTATGTCAGCTTTGTGTCGGGCATACAGGCGCGCAGCCTGTGGAACACCGGCGCAGACGCGGGGGACGATTCCCGCTTTATAACCCTGACCACCCAAAGCGAGGAGGACGGCGTACAGCTGTGCATCGTGGGGCGCGTGGTCGAAGAAGGGGAGAGCGCCGCCGTCAGCTCGGCGGCGTTTTCCGCCGCCGAACAGCCGCTGCTTACCGCTGTGCAGTACAGCCGCCGCAGCCAGCCCATGCCCGATGTGGCCGCGTTGGTCAGTGCAGGGCTGGGCCGCTACGCAGGGCAGAACGCCGGCGTCGGCACCAAGACCCATAACGCAGCGGGCAGCATCTCCGGTTCGGAGGATGCCGACCTCAGCGGGGTGGTCTCTGACCTGCAAAATATCACAAGCACCATCATGACCGGCACCGACACCCTCATCAAGGGTCTGACCGACCTGGCACAAAACGGCAAGGGCAGCACGGTGGAGGACGATCTGAATCAGGGTGCCGCCGGTACCCTGCCGGAGCAGACCATCACGGTGGACCAGCTGATAGCCCAAAACCCCACCCCGACGCCGGAGCCTACCCCCGAACCCACGCCGACGCCCACGCCGGAATCGGGCAGTGACAGCCCGTCCGAGCAGCCGACCCCCACACCCACCCCGACACCTACGCAGGAAACCACCCCCGCGCCCGCCCCGGCAGCCGAGACCATCAACGTGACGATGAACGGCACGGCGCAAACGATGGATCTGGTGCAGTGTCTGGCCATGGTTGCCCAGAACGAGCTTGGCCCCAACGCCCCTGCCGAGGCATACAAGGCCCAGTGCGTTGCGACCCACTGCTGGATTTTAAGCCAAAGCGGCTATCCGTCGGTGCTGGGGGCGACCCCCGGTGCTGCGGCTCTGGCTGCCGCGCAGGAGGTGGCGCACGTGCTGGTCACCTACAACGGCAATGTCTGTTTTACGCCGTATTTTGCCAGCGCCAGCACCGGCACGGCATCCTCGGCGGATGTCTGGGGCGGCGAGCGCGCCTGGCTGCAGGCGGTGGACAGCCCCTATGACCAGAGCGTTGCCAGCCACTGGAACACCAACGGTGCCACCAGCGGCACCGCGCGCTTTGCCCGCGCCACCCTGGTGCAGCGCATCAAGGACAAGCTGGGCTTGGATTTAACGGACGTGGACCCCAACCAGTGGTTCAGCATCCAGTCTGCCAATGCCTACGGTTGGGTCGCCAGGATCCGTGTCGGCCCCGAGGGAAGCGGCCAGACCGTCAAGGGCACCTGGTTCCGCGAAAACCTGCTGGCGGGGCAGAGCGTGGACGGACGCAGCCTGCGCAGCCAGTGCTTTACCGTCAGCTATGATGCCGGGCTGGACTGCTTTATCTTTGATGTCTACGGCTACGGCCACGGTTGCGGCATGAGCCAGTGGGGTGCCATCGGCTATGCCCGAAACGGCTGGAACTACCAGCAGATTCTGACCCACTACTTTACCGGCACCACCATTACGACCTATTAAAAAACACCCTGTACCGCGCAGTTTCGGTACAGGGTGTTTGGTTTTATCAGTCTTTCAGCGTCAGGGCAATGCTCAGATCGCTCAGCTGCTTTTCGTCAACCACGTCGGGTGCGCCACTCATCGGCTCGCCGGCGTTCTGAACCTTCGGGAAGGCGATGACGTCGCGGATGGAATCCTTCTTCAGCATCAGCATGACCATGCGATCCAAGCCGTAGGCCATACCGCCGTGCGGGGGTGCGCCGAACTTGTAGGCATCCATCAGGAAGCCGAAGCTCTCGCGCGCCTTCTCCTCGGTAAAGCCGAGGGCGTGGAACATGCGATCCTGCAGGGCGGGGTCGTTGATACGCATCGAGCCGCCGCCCATTTCCACACCGTTCAAAACGATGTCGTAGGCTACGGCGTGGCAGGCACCGGGATCGCTCTCGACCTTGTCCAGATCCTCTGCCTTGGGCAGGGTGAACGGGTGGTGCATGGCCATCCAGCGGTTTTCCTGCTCGCTGTACTCGAACAGCGGGAAGTCCACCACCCACAGGAAGTTGAACTTGTCGGGGTCGATCAGGC
>USNZ01000107.1 GCA_900556255.1 uncultured Oscillospiraceae bacterium | reverse complement strand
TGAACGAGGCGGGCACCGTTGTCGGCAAACATCGGGGCGCCATTCGTTACACGATCGGGCAGCGCAAGGGGCTGCAGCTGGCTTTGGGAACGCCGATGTATGTCTGCCAAAAGGATATGCAGAACAACACGGTCAGCGTCGGGGCGGAAAGCGCCCTGTACTCGGACACGCTGATTGCCGAGGAACTGAATTGGATATCGGTTGCCGAGTTGGAGCAGCCGATGCGTGTCAAGGCAAAAACGCGGTATCGGCAGACCGAGCAATGGGCCACGGTGTACCCGCAGGGGCAGGATGCCGTTCGGCTGGTGTTTGACGAGCCGCAGCGCGCCATGACCGTGGGGCAGGCTGTGGTGATGTACGACGGGGATATCGTTGTTGGCGGCGGCACGATCACCGAAATTCCGGGCAGGGGGGACGCGCTGTGATCTATCTGGATTATGCCGCCAACACACCGGCAGACCCTGCCGTGCTGGACGCTTTTTGCCAGACGGAACGACAGTTTATCGGCAACGCCAACGCGGCGCACCCCGCAGGGCAAGCTGCGCGCGCGGAAATGGCGCGCGTGACCGACAGCATCGCATCGCTGCTGGACGTCAGCCCGCAGGAAATCATCTACACCTCCGGTGCCAGCGAGTCCAACAACCTTGCCATAAAGGGCGTTGTGCAGTCGGGCGGGCAGTCGGGGCGGCATATCATTACGACCCCCTTGGAACACGCCTCGGTGGCGGGGGCACTGTCCGCCCTTGGGCGGCAGGGCTGCGAGGTGGACGTGGTCAACATTCGGCGGGACGGAACGGTGGATGTTCAGCATCTGCGCACGCTGATGCGGCAGGACACGGCGCTGGTCTGCGTCTGTGCAGTGGACAGTGAGCTGGGCGCAGTGCAGCCGATCCCGGAAATTGTGGAAATTTTGCAGGGCTATCCCCACTGCCGCCTGCACGTGGATGCCACGCAAGCCGTGGGACGCACCGCACCCATTTGGCGCGGTGCAGACACCGTGAGCCTGGCACCCCACAAATTTTACGGGCTGAACGGCTGCGGGCTGCTGCTGAAAAAGAAAAAACTTGCCTTGGAGCCGCTGATTCACGGCGGCGGCAGCACCACGCCCTACCGCAGCGGTACGCCTGCCTTGGGGCTGGCGGTATCTGCCGAAACGGCGCTGCGTCTGGCGCTGGAAAACCAACCGCAGCGCACAGCCCGCGTCAAGGCGCTGAACCAACAGCTGCGCGCGGGGCTTGGCGGCTATTCGGCGGTTTGCATCAACAGCCCGGACGACGCCGTGCCCAACATTTTGAATCTGAGTGTGCGCGGGGTCAAGGGTACGGTTTTTCAGCGGGCGCTGGCAAGCCATGGCGTCTGTGTGTCCGTCAAGTCTGCTTGTTCCACGGACGGTGCACCTTCGCAGGCGGTGTATGCGGTGAGCCGTGATCGAAGAAACGCACTCTCCTCTTGGCGCATCAGCCTGAGCCACCTGACGACCGAAGCGGAAATCACGGCGTTTCTGGAAATCTTTCAGCGCTGCTATCAGGAACTGGTGCCACAAGAATGAAAATCGAAGGAACTGCCCATTGACAAAGTGAGTGGGCGGTGCTACAATTCCGATAACCTATTAAACAAGTAGGCAATAAAAAAGCGTACCTTTATAATAAGGAACGAACAGGAGGCATTTGCAATGATTCCGACACCTGAAGAAGCATGGAAACTGCTTTGCGAATACAACGAGGGGGATTTCCACCGCAAGCATGGGCGCATCGTCGGTGATGTGCTGCGCTGGTACGCGGTAAAGCTGGGCTATGAAAACGAGGCGGATTTCTGGCAGGCAGTCGGCATTCTGCACGACTTGGATTTTGAGCAATGGCCGCAGCAGCACTGCCTGAAGGAGCAGGAAATTTTGCGGCAAAAGGACGTGGATGAGAAACTGATTCATGCCGTGGTCAGTCATGGTTACAAACTGACGGTGGATGTTGCCCCGCAGCACGAGATGGAAAAGGTGCTTTACGCGGTGGATGAATTGACCGGGCTGATCGGAGCCGCGGCGCTGATGCGTCCGTCCAAGAGTGTCCGCGATATGGAAGTGAAATCCGTCAAGAAAAAGTACAAGGACAAAAAGTTTGCAGCGGGCTGCTCCCGCGAGGTAATTGAGCGCGGTGCCGATATGCTGGGCTGGAGCCTGGACGAGCTGATCGGGCAAACGCTGCAGGCGATGCAATCCGGCGAGGCGGCAGAATAAGGTAACCCCTTTGCAATGGAAACACCGCTGCGGCGGCAAAATTTGCTTCTTGCATAGAAACAGAACCTCTTTTGTGGTAAAATAAAACTATACGCTAAGGGGGTGAAACATATGGACGAGAAAAATGCTATCCGGATTTTTGAGGATAAAAAAATACGCACCGCATGGGACGAAGAACAGGAAGAATGGTATTTTTCTGTTCAGGACGTGGTTGCTGTTTTAGCGGAAAGTTCTGACCCGAAACAGTACATAAAGAAAATGCGCGCTCGTGACCCGGAACTGTCTGCCAACTGGGGTACAATTTGTACCCTGGTTCAAATGTCTGCCGCAGATGGCAAAATGCGAAAGATTCAGGCAGCCGATACCGAAGGATTATTAAGAATTATCCAGTCAATTCCTTCTCCAAAGGCAGAACCTTTTAAGCGCTGGTTGGCTAAAGTGGGTCGTGAACGGATAGAAGAAACGATTGACCCGGAACAAGCCATTGACCGCGCATTAGAAACCTACCAGAAAAAGGGCTATGATACAGACTGGATTCATCAGCGGCTTCTTTCGATCCGTGTCCGTAATGAGCTTACCGCTGAATGGCAGGAGCGCGGTGTGCAGCAAGGCAAAGAGTATGCCATCCTCACGGATGAAATCACGAAAGCATGGTCCGGTATGAGTACTCGGCAGTATAAGAAGCTAAAGGGTCTGCAAAAAGAGAACCTTCGTGATAATATGAGTACAATGGAAATTGTACTCAATATGCTGGCAGAAGCGACAACCACAGAACTGTCAAAAGCACATCAGCCGGAGGGCTTTTCTGAAAGTCAGACGATTGCCCGCCGTGGCGGCAGCTATGCCGGTCAGGTTCGACAAGATATCGAAAAAGACACCGGGCGTCCGGTCATCACATCGCAGAACGCCGCACAACTCAATGCCGTAGTTGTTGACGTGATAGAGAGTGTAGCGGAAACAAAAAAGACGGATAACGAAAAAAAACCATAAAAAATGGGAGTACAGCCAATCGGGCGAACCGAAAGGCGGTACTCCCATTTTGTGTGACAGAAAGTGTTAGCTGCCCGAAGGGGGGGGCGATGTTTTCGGCGAAACGACGAAAGAAAAGCGGACTGTTTGGCAAAAAGGGAGAATCTGCAGCAAACGCCTTGTGCGCAGCGGTTTTTAGTACTAGAATGGAAACCAGAAAGAGTAAACGAGTTTCCGAGAGGTGAATGATGGACGAACAAAACGACCTGTGCACAAGGCTGCGGGCTGTGGGCATGGAGCTTTTCCGGCGGGAGGGGCTGCGCTTTACGATGCAGCAGGCAGCCGAGAGCATCCACATCAGCAAAAAGACGATTTACGCGGTGTACCCGTCCAAGGAGGCACTGCTGCTGGATATGGTGGACGATGCCTTTGCGCATATCCACGCCCGCAAAAAAAGCATACTGGACGGTCCCGGCACCCTGCCGGATAAGCTGCGCGCCGTCATCATCTCCCTGCCGGAGGAGTACACCGCGCTGGATCTGCAGCAGATGGACCTGCTGGATGAAAAATACCCCAAGGTCGCTGCCCGCGTGCGCCAGCAGCTGGAAACCGGCTGGGAGCCGACGCTGACCCTGCTGGAGCAGGCGATGAAGCAGGGAATTCTGCGCCGGATATCGCTGCCGGTTCTGCAGCGGATGATTTCGGCATCCATCGAGGACTTCCTCGCAAACCGCACGCTGGAGCAGCAGGGGATATCCTACACCCAAGCGCTGGAGGAGATGATCTCCATCATATGGGAGGGGATCGCAGTGCAATGAAATACAGCTGCTGTAACGAGAAAAAATTACCCGCAACGGGAGAGGAGAACACACCATGGAGCTGACAACAAAGCAAAAGTCCGCGTTTGGCATCGGCGCAGTGGGCAAGGATATGGTCTATGCCCTGTCGGCGTCTTACGTTATGTACTATTATCAGGACGTGTTGGGGCTGCCGGCAACCTTTGTCGGTCTGGTTTTGATGATCGCGCGGGTGTTTGACGCCTTCAACGACCCGTTTATGGGCGTGCTGGTCGCCAAGACCCGCACACGGTGGGGCCGGTTCCGCCCGTGGATCTTTACCGGCACCGTGCTGAACGCCGCCGTCCTCTACGCGCTGTTTGCCGCGCCCGTGCTGGCAGAGGCGGGAATGATGGTCTATTTCAGCGTGGTTTACATCTTGTGGGGCGTCACCTACACGATGATGGACATTCCCTACTGGTCAATGATCCCTGCCGTGACCCGCACCCCCGATGACCGCGAAAACCTGTCCGTCGTGGGGCGCACCTGCGCAGGTGTCGGCTCGGCGTTGGTTGCCATGTTCACCATGCTGCTTGTCGGCATTTTGGGCGGCGACAGCGAGCGCGCGGGTTTTCGCTGGGTGGCGCTGCTTGTGGCGGTTCTCTTTGTTGCGGCGGAAATCATCTGCTGCGCCAGTGTCCGCGAAACCGGCGGCGGCAAAATGCAGACCGTCACAGTGGGCGAGATGTTCAAGGCACTGTTCTCCAACGATCAGGCACTGGTCGTGGTGGGCAGCATTGTGCTGATCAATTCGGCGCTGTATCTCACGTCCAACTTCATCATCTATTTCTTTAAATACGACTTCGGCGGCGAGGGCTGGAAAGCCAGCTACACGCTGTTTTCCACCATCGGCGGTGCGGCGCAGATTCTGGGTATGATGGTGCTTTACCCGCTGCTGCGCAAAAAGCTCAGCAATACCGGCGTGTTTACGGTCAGCCTGGCGCTGGCGCTGGGCGGCTACGGTGTGCTGCTTGCCCTGTGCCTGGCGGGCTTTTCCGGCAATATGGCGCTGCTGTGCGTACCGGGCGTGGTGGTGTTTGCCTGCAACGGAATGCTTACCGTACTGACAACGCTGTTTTTGTCCAACAGTGTGGATTATGGTCAGCTGAAAACCGGTCGGCGGGAGGAAAGCGTCATCTTCTCGATGCAGACCTTTGTTGTCAAGGCGGCGTCCGGTGTGGCGGTGTTTTTGACGGGCATCGGGCTGGACCTCATCGGTTTGACCGGCAACACCAGCGAGGTCG
>USNZ01000106.1 GCA_900556255.1 uncultured Oscillospiraceae bacterium | reverse complement strand
ATCTGCGGCGGGTCGCTGTGCCCGTGCGGCTGAGCCTGGACCACATCGGGCAGGCGATCCTGCTCTGCGCCCGCACCCGTCCGCCGTTTATCGGCGGTGCGCGCGCCGTTTACAGTGAGGAGGAAGTGCGATGATTTCCGAAACGCAAAAACGGCAGATGACCGATGCCGTGGCCGAGATCCGCGCCAGGATGGCAGATGCCGCAAGGGCTGCCGGGCGCGACCCCAAGGATGTGCTGCTGTGCGCCGCCTGCAAGACCCGCACGGTGGAAGAAGTGCGGTACAGCGCGGATTTGCCCATTGACCTGTTTGGGGAAAACCATGTGCAGGAGCTGGTGGAAAAAACCGACGCCGACGCCTACAACGGCAAGCCGGGGCATTTTATCGGGCATTTGCAGACCAACAAGGTCAACAAGGTGGTGGGACGCGCCGCGCTGATACAAAGTGTGGACAGCACCCGTCTGCTGGATAAAATCGACGCGGCAGCGGCAAGACTGGGCGTGGTGCAGGATATTCTGGTGGAGATCAACATCGGGGAGGAAGCCAGCAAAAGCGGCGTGGATGCCGACGGGCTGTTCCCGCTGCTGGAGGCTGCCGCCGCCAAGGGACATATCCGGCTGCGCGGGCTGATGGCGATCCCGCCCGCCGTTTCTTTGCCCAAATGCGGGAGCTGCTGGCCAAGGCCGACGCGCAGCACTACGACCGCGCGCAGATGGACATCTTGTCCATGGGCATGAGTGGGGACTACACCGCTGCCATCGCCGAGGGCGCGACCATCGTGCGCATCGGCACCGCCATTTACGGCGCACGGGATTACAGCAAAAAGATGTGATGCAGCTGTAACAACCTAACGGGTAAACCGCCTGTATGGCTTCCCCCCTTTGGGGGGAAGCTGTCACCGCAGGTGACTGATGAGGAAAAAATTTGCGGTGATTGCAATATTGCGGGTACTCTGTAGGGGCGGCATATATGCCGCCCGTTGCAGCCATTCCGGCAAATCGGCCTACCGGGAAAACCGTAGGGGACGCAACTATGCGTCCCCTACAAACCTGCCGGAAATAAGCGTTTTACCCGGTTACCGCTTGCCTTCCGGCAATTTGTAGGGAGGGGTCTTGACCCCTCCTTGCTCCCTTTCGGTTATCGCCCATTTCCCCGGCGGGGTGGGGTCACCCCGCCCTACGGGGCAATAAAAAATCATCGCGCGGTAGGGGCGGGGCATGCCCCGCCCGCGGTTTTGCGGTTGTAACAACCTTACGGGGTACTCTGTAGGGGCGGCATATATGCCGCCCGTTGCAGCCGCCCGGATAATGCGGTATAACGGGTAAACCGTACGGAACGGTCAAGACCGTTCCCTACAAACCTGCCGGAGGTTTACATTTTCCCCAATCATTACTTACCCCCGGTTATTTGTAGGGAGGGGTCTTGACCCCTCCTTGCTGCTTTGCGGTTATTGCCAATTTCCCGGCGGGGTGGGGTCACCCCGCCCTACGGGGCAATAAAAAATCTTCGCGCGGTAGGCACGGCAATTATGCCGCCCGCCGCAGCCGTCCGGATATTACGAACTATCGGCAAAACCGCACGGGACGCATGTATGCGTCCCCTCCAAACCCGCCGGGAGTTTGCAATATTCCCATTCGGTTTATCAAAAAATCATTCTCTACCCTTGACAAGCTGTTTCTCTTATGTTATAGTATCTTTGTTAGTTATGACTAACCTATTCAACTTCCTCCGTTTTCCATAATCCGCCCTGCACAAGTGCCTCCTGTGCCGGGCGGTTTTATGGAATTATTGGTTAGTACATACTAACTATCGGTGCAATTTCTTTTGCCCGCCAACACATCAACCCGTCTACCAAAGGAGTTTCTTATGAAAAAAATCGCTGTTATTTATTGGAGTGGCACCGGCAACACCGAGGCTATGGCAGATCTGGTTGCCGGCGCTGCCACCAACGCCGGGGCAGCCGTGGATAAGTTCACCGCCGCCGAATTTCAGGTTTCCTCTGCCGCCGATTACGCCGGCTTTGCGCTGGGCTGCCCTGCCATGGGTGCCGAGCAGCTGGAAGAAACCGAGTTTGAGCCGATGTATCAGGAACTGCGCAGCGCCCTGAACGGCAAGCCTGTGGGGCTGTTCGGTTCCTACGGCTGGGGCGACGGCGAGTGGATCCGCACTTGGGCAGAGGACGCCGAGAGTGCCGGGGCACGTCTGGTGGTTGAGCCTGTCATGGCGAACGGCTCCCCCGATGGCGATGCCGAAGCCGCCTGCGCTGCCCTTGGCACCGCACTGGCTAACGCCTGACCCTGCGTTTTGGCAGTGCCGCCATTCCGGCAGCCTGCCGTGCCCCCCTACCGGATGGATTCTCTTTGATCTGTGATTGTACAGGCGGCTGCCGCAAAGGCAGCCGCTTTTTTTGCGCCGCCCCCCTTGACAACTGTGCATACCGTGTATATACTGTATATATCGAATGTGCACAGTTCGAACCTAAGGAGTTATTTTATGGAGATTTTTCTGTCCAACGCAGGGCAAGAGCCGATTTACGCCCAAATCACCCGACAAATCAAACAACAGATTTTGTCGGGGCAGCTGCGCGCGGGCGAGCCGCTGCCCAGCATACGGCTGCTGGCTAAGGAGCTGCGCATCAGCGTTATCACGACCAAGCGCGCCTACGAGGAGCTGGAGGCCGATGGGTTTATTGTCACACAGGCGGGGCGCGGCAGCTTTGTGGCTGCCCAAAATCCTGACCTTCTGCGCGAGGAGCATCTGAAAAAAATGGAAAGCTGCCTGCAGGACGCCGTGGATGCGGCGCGGCTGGGCGGTATTTCCTGCGAGGAAGCGTGCGAAACGCTTCGCCTTTTATGGGAGGGTTGAGTTATGCCATGTACCGCTAAGCTGCAGGGCGTAGAAAAACACTATACATCGTTTACTTTGGGTCCCGTGGACTGGGAGCTGCCCGCCGGGATGATCGTGGGGCTGGTGGGTGAGAACGGCGCGGGCAAGACCACCCTGCTGAAAATGCTGTGCGGCGCGCTGCGCCCCGATGCCGGGCAAATCGCCCTGTGGGATACTTCCCCCGCCGACGCTGCCGCGCGGGCGCGCATCGGCGCCGTGTTTGAGGACGCCTTTTTCCCCGACTGCTTTACCGCCAAGCAGGTGGGCAAAAGCCTGAGCGCCGTGTTCGGCGCACGCTGGAACAATGAAAAATACCACGCCTACCTGCACAATTTTGCCCTTGACGACCGAAAGCCCATCAAAGAGTACAGCCGCGGTATGCGGATGAAGCTGAGCCTTGCGTCGGCGCTGGCACACGACCCCGAACTGCTGGTGCTGGACGAGGCGACCTCCGGGCTGGACCCCGTGGTGCGCGGCGAGCTGCTGGACCTGCTGCTGGATTACATTCAGGACGAGCGCCGCACCGTGCTGCTGAGCAGCCACATCACCACCGATCTGGAGCAGATCGCCGACCGCATCGCCTACCTGCATCGCGGCAGGCTGCTGTTCTGCGAGGACAAGGACGAGCTGCTGCAGCAGTACGGTCTGCTGCGCTGCGCCCAAGGTGACTTAGCGCGTCTGCCGGCGGGCTGCGCCGTGTACACAAGGCAGGGGGCTTACGGCTGCGAAACGCTGGTCAAGAGCCGCGCCGCCGCACGCGCCGCCCTGCCGGACGCCGTCTGCGACCCCGCCGGAATCGACGACATTATGCGCTTTACCAGTGGGAGGGACGACCAATGAAGGGCTTGCTTTATAAAGATTTTCAACTTTTGGCCAACAGCTACAAGCGCAGTATCCTGACGGTTCTGCTGCTGTACGCAGCCATCATCCTTCTTACACGGCAGCTTTTTGTCGCCTATGCGCTGGTTTTTCTGGCGAGTGTGTACGTTTCGACAACCATCAGCTTTGACGAGCAGGCGCATTGGGACAGCTACGCCCGCACGCTGCCTGTTTCGGCCGGGCAGATCGTGGCAGCCAAGTATCTGCTGAACCTTGTATTTATGCTGGCGGCGGCGGTGTGCGCCCTGCTGCTGTCGGCGCTGCTGCCGCTGAGCGCCGGTATCGCCGGGGATGCCGCTGCCGTTCCCCTGCCGGAGCAGCTTTCCGGCATTTTGGGCAGCGGCACGGTGTCGCTGCTGGCCAGCAGCCTTACCCTGCCCATCTCCTACAAATTCGGCGGGGTGCGGGCGCGCAGCTTTGTGGGCACGGCGTTTTTGGCTTTGTTTGTTCTGGGATTTCTGCTGATGCGCTGCCTGCCCGCGGGCTTTATGCGCGACATAGGCGCTGCACTGAACGCCGTCGGCGAGCAGCAGGTCTGGCTTTTTCTGGTGCTGATTTTTGCCGCCTTGCTGGCGCTGTATGCGGCAAGCGCCGCCGTGTGTGTGCGCATTTACAAAAATAACGCACGGTAAGGAAAAATCCCGCGAAAATATGCGGTTTTTCGCTTGACAAAGCCGCCGGTATTTGCTATAATAAATTGCTGTGCTGAACGGCACAGTTTATCCTTGCCTTTCTCTTGCAGAAAGGCCATACGTCCAAAAGGAGGTGCACAGAATATGGCTAAGTACGAAACCATGATGGTTACCACCGCTGCTGTCGACGAGGAAGCTGCTACTGCTCTCGTGAACAAGTTCAAGAACCTGATCGCAGCAAACGGTACGATTGATTCTGTTGATGATTGGGGCAAGAAGCGTCTTGCTTACCCCATCAACGACGAGACCGAGGGTGTCTACACGGTGATCCGCTTTACCAGCAACCCCGATTTCCCGGCTGAGCTGGATCGTGTTTTCAAGATCACTGAAGGCGTTCTTCGCAGCATGACCATTGCTGTCGAGGAGTAAGGAGTACCAAAATGCTGAATGTTGTTGCCATTATGGGTCGCCTTGCGCGTGACCCCGAGCTGCGTCAGACTACCACCGGCAAGAGCGTTGCCTCGTTCACCATTGCGTGTGACCGTGGCCGCCGCGATGCCAACGGTCAGAATGTGGCCGACTGGATCCCCGTTACGGCGTGGGACCGCACGGCCGAGTTCGTGTGCAAATATTTCCAGAAAGGCTCTTTGATTGCCGTTGACGGTCGTCTGCAGAGCCGTTCCTATCAGGACAAAAACGGAAATAACCGCACGGCAATCGAAATCGTAGCCAACAACGTCAATTTTGCCGGCCCCAAATCCGCAAACGCCGCCCCGATGGGTGATGCCGGTTACGGCGCACCCGTGGCAGAGCCCGCTGCCCGTCCCGCCATGCAGCAGCCGTCCGCCGCCAGCTATTCTGCCGGCAGCAATGACGACTTTGCGCTGATCGAGGACGAAGGCGACCTGCCCTTCTAATTCAACAAATCAAACGTACAACTCTAAAAGGAGGTTACCACAATGGCTATGGATCGTTCTTCCCGTCCGATGCATCGCGGCCGCAAGAAGGTTTGCAGCTTCTGCGTTGATCGCGTTGAGCATATCGACTACAAG
>USNZ01000105.1 GCA_900556255.1 uncultured Oscillospiraceae bacterium | reverse complement strand
GTGGCGGCGATCTTGACGTTCAGGTGGGGGTAGCCGACGGTGTTGCGGATCTGCTCAAAAGCGCGGCCCGCAGCAAACATGGCAAAGCTGGACACAAAGGGCACATAGCCCATGGTGCTCATACCGGCGGCAACGCCTACCATGTTCTGCTCGGCAATGCCGCAGTCAAAATGGCGCTCCGGGTAGGCCTTCTTAAAGATTTCGGTCTTGGTGGCGGCGGCCAGATCGGCGTCGAAAACCACCAGATTGTCTGCGCCCTGCTGGGCAAGCTCAACCAGCGTGCTGCCGTAGCTTACGCGGGTGGCAATTTTTTTCATATCAGCCATTGTTGCGCTCGATCTCCTTTTCCAAAGCTTCATATTCGGCACGCAGCTCGCTCATGGCCTGCTCGTACTCGGCATCGTTGGGTGCCTTGCCGTGCCACTCGACAGCGTTCTGCATGTAGCTGACACCCTGACCCTTGGTGGTGCGCAGCAGGAAACAGGTGGGCTTGCCGCTGCCGTGGGACAGTTCAAACATCTTGAACGCCTGCTCCAGCTCGGCGAAGGAGTTGCCGTTGCAGACAATGGTGTTGAAGCCGAACGCGTCCAGCTTGCGGTCCAGCGGCTCGGAGTTCATGACGTCGCGGGTAGCGCCGTCGATCTGCAAACCGTTGACGTCCACCATAATGCAGAGGTTGTCCAGCTTATAGTGGTTGGCAAACATAAAGGCTTCCCAGCACTGGCCTTCCTCAATTTCGCCGTCGCCCAGCAGGGTGTAGACGTTAATGTCGCTGCCCATCTGCTTGGCACCCAAGGCCATGCCGCAGGCGGTGGAAACGCCCTGACCCAGGCTGCCGGTGCTCATGTCAACACCGGGCACGGTGTTCATGTTGGGGTGGCCCTGCAGGTAGCTGTCGGAATGGCGCAGGGTGGGCAGATCCTCCACAGGGAAATAGCCGCGCTCTGCCAGGGTGGCGTACAAACCGGGGGCGCAGTGGCCCTTGCTGAGCACAAAGCGGTCACGGCCCGGATCCTTGGGCTGCTCAGGGTCAATGCGCATCTCACGGAAATACAGGTATGTCATCACGTCCGCAGCGGACAAACTGCCGCCCGGATGCCCGCAGCCTGCGCCGTGGGTAGCCTCAATGATACCCATACGCACGCGGGTCGCTGTCAATTTTAACTGCAGCGTTTCTGTTTTTGTCATAGTTATGTTCCTCCGGTCCCTTGGAAATCTAAAAGGCGTTATTACGCCACATACTATACTAATATATATTATACACGATTCGCCGAAACTCGCAACCACTTTTTCAAAATTTGGCGCAGAAATTGGTGCCGACAATTTTTTTGTCGACTTTTTGTGCGCTTTGCCCAAAACGTACAAGGAGCGCGCTTGCAAAGCGACGGCAGCTGTGCAATAATAAGGGTATAGCGTTTTATCGGGAGCGAGGTGCCTATGAAAAAGTTAAAACCCGCACGGCGGCGGCTTTTACAGCGGCTGCTGTCGATTGTATTCAGCCGTTTGACGCTGACGATGCTTTTGCTGTTTTTGCAGGCGTTCTGGCTGTTTTCGCTGTTTTTTTGGCTGGCGGATTATGCCAAGGGCTTCAACACCGCCGGGCTGATCCTCAGCGTGTTGATGTGCCTGGCGCTGATCCGGCAGGATTCCACCGCGCCGGAATTCAAGATCAGCTGGATGATCCTATTCATGGTCATGCCGGTGCAGGGCGGGCTGCTCTACCTGCTGTGGGGCAACAAGCGTCCCGCGCACATTCTGCGCCGCAAGCTGGAACGTGCCGAGGCCGCGCTGGCGCCCTTGCGCATCGCTGACCCCATTGCCCTGCAAAAACTGGAACACCAAAACCCCCGCGCAGCGCTGACGGCCCGCTACCTGCTGGACTACGCCCCCGCGCCGGTGTACGACGGCACCGCCGTGACCTACTACCCCACCGGCGAGGCAATGTTTGCCGCCATGCTGTCCGCACTGGAAAGCGCCGAGCACAGCATTTATATTGAGAGCTTTATCATCGGCGAGGGCGAAATGTGGGGCAGCATCCACGAGATCCTGCGCCAACAGGCCGCTGCCGGGCTGGATGTTCGCGTAATTTACGACGACGCCGGCTGCCTGACCCTTTTGCCGCACAACTATGCGGAAACCCTGCAGCAGGAGGGCATCCGCGCGTTCAGCTTCAACCGCTTTGTACCGCTGCTGAACCTGGTCATGAACAACCGCGACCACCGCAAGATCATGGTCATTGACGGACGCATCGCCTTTACCGGCGGCGTAAATCTGGCAGACGAGTACATCAACCGCATTGCCCGCTTCGGCTACTGGAAGGACAGCGGTGTGCGGCTGGAAGGTCCGGCCGCCGCCGGGTTTGCCAACATCTTTTTGAGCTTTTGGCGCGGGCATTTCCCCGATGAGGGACTGGACGCCGCCGAAAGCCTGCCCCCTGCCCCGCCGCAGCCGACCGACTGCCTGGTGCAGCCCTTTGCCGACAGCCCCATTGACCGCGAGAGCGTGGCCAAGAACGTTTATCTGGAACTGATCGCCCAGGCACAGAAACGGCTGTACCTCTGCACACCCTACCTGATTCTGGACGATGATATGCAGACCGCACTGCGCCTTGCCGCCAAGCGCGGCGTGGATGTGCGCATCTATGTGCCGGGTATCCCCGACAAAAAGACCATATATCAGCTGACCCGCAGTTACTTTTTGCACTTGTTGCAGGGAGGTGTCAAAATTTACACCTTCAATCCGGGGTTTCTGCATGCCAAAACCTGGCTGTGCGACGACAAAATCGCCTCCGTCGGCACGGTGAATCTGGATTACCGCAGCCTGTATCTGCACTTCGAGTGCGGCACCCTGCTGTATGGCGGCGCCGTTTTGCAGGATATCGCTGCCGACTTTGCCGCGCTGGAGCGTCACTGCCGCGCCGTCCTGCCCGAGGATTGCCACACAGGCTTTGCGGGCACGATGTACAGCGCCGTATTGCGGCTGGTCGCCCCGCTTTGCTGAAAAAAGCCGTACCGCGGCATTGCGGTACGGCCTTTTTTATTTGACGCGGGCGGTGTTATAGGCGCGCACCATCATGGCGGCATACCACAGCATGACCACGCTGAACGCCACAAAGCAGACGGATGCCACGTTGACCATGGCGGGCATAAAGTGGGTCACGCTGTACACAGCCAGCGGCACGGCGGCCACGGCAGGCATGACCTTGCAGTTCTGCCCCGTCAGGCGCAGCATCAAAAGCGCCGTGCCCCAGAACATCCACAAATCGGCGGCGCGCAGGGCAGGTTCCAGCCAAAGCCAGCTGCCGCCCTGCCCGGCACCGCACAAAAGCAATTCCACAATCAGCTGCCCTATGCCCAGCAGCAGGGGCAGCTTAGCCTTGCCCGCCAGCAGAATGTACCCCACCACGGCCAGCATGGTCAGGCTGACCTCCTGGATGGCAGCGGATTCCGGCACGGACAGCAGGGCGCGGCCTGCCGCCATAACGCCGATCAAAAGATACGCCAGCGCGGGGCGGTTGCGTTTATCCATAAGAATTTCTCCGTTTCTGTAAGGATGTTGTTCTTGTATTGTAGCATGAACGACGGCGCGATGCAACCGCGCGGCGCAACAAAAATGCCCCGGCCGAATCAGCCGAGGCATTGCGATTTCTTATGCATTTTCTCGCAGGGCGGCGCGCATCTCTTTTTGGATCTGCGGCGTGGTTTCGTAATCCTGCATCAGATACGCCAGCAGATCAGGCAGCTCGTCGGCGGGCAGACGCTCACTGATGGCCTTGGCCAGATACTCTGCCTGGGACATGGCAGGCTCAAAGGTGCGGGCGTAGGTCTTACCGCTGCGCACAAAGCCAACCTCGCGCAGCAGCCCCTTTTCCATAAGGCTGTTCAGCATGGAGAAAATGGAACGTTCCTTCCACTTACGGTCCACGCAGGTCGAGACGACTTCCGTTTGCGCCATGGCATGATCCGCCCGCCAGAAGATTTGCATAATTTGTTGTTCGCTTTTGGTCAAATGCATGGTGCTATATCTCCCTATTGTTGGATTATACTTAGATATTATCGCTTTTTGAAACAAATGTCAATGTATTTTTGTGAATTTTTTGCCGTTTTTAGATTCAAGAATTATTTGCGTCATAATTCCTTCACACAATAAAACCAGCCACACTTTATCAAGCGTTTTATCGTTAGAATCTTTATTTATTTGACATAGCGTGGCAAATTCTGCCACACTATGCCACACGTCATTTTTTATATGTGTATATCCGCAAAAACAGTTATACTCCCACCCCGATTTATGGATTATTGTGTCAAACCGCAGTCTACTGTCAGTCGGGGTAGTATTTTCGCAGCGTGTTCAGTGCGCGTTTTTCCAGGCGGGATACATAGCTGCGGCTGATTTCCAGCCTTCGGGCGGTCTGCTGCTGGGTCAGCGGGGCTTCGCCGGTAAGGCCGTAACGCAGTTCCAGTACGCGCTGTTCCCGCGCGGGCAGCGTATGCAGGTATCCGCGCAACCGTGCCCATTCGCTGCGTTTTTCGCAGTCGCGCACCATGTCGGCGTCGTCCTGCAGGGTGTCGGCCAACGTCAACGGGGCACCGCCGTCGCCACTCTCCAGCGGCTCCTGCAGGGAGACAAACGTTCCTTCCCGTCGGCGGCGCCGCAATTCCATACGCAGCTCATTCTCGATACATCGGCTGGCGTAGCTGGAAAATTTCCCCGCCCGCCGTGCATCAAAGGTGTCCACCGCCTTGATCAGCCCGATGGTCCCGATGGACACCATGTCCTCCTGCGAGGCAGCGGCACTGAAATATTTTTTAGCGATGTGCGCCACCAGCCGCAGATTATGGCGGATCAGCGTATCCCGCGCGCGGGCGTGTACTTCCCCGCCCTGCCGCAGTTCGGCCAATGCGGCAGCCTCCTGCTGCGGGGAAAGCGGGCGCGGGAAGCTGCCGTTCTCCAAATGCAGCGCCAGATACAAAATATGCCCTGCCGCTGCTTGCAAAAACACGCCCAAGATCCCCAACATCGGCCCCACCCCCTGCCGCAGTATACGCAGCGGGGGTGTGTGCTATGCCAAAAAAGCCGAAACGCCCGTATGGCATTTCGGCTTTGGAATCACTTAAAAAATGCGTTTTGCACCGCGTTCAGCACGGCAGCGCGTCCGGCGGTAAAGTTGACGCCGCCCTGCAGGTAGCAGGTGTAGGGCGCGCGCAGCGGGCCGTCGCAGCTGATCTCAATGGTGCTGCCCTCGGTAAAGCTGCCGGACGCCATGACCACCTGATCAGTGTAGCCAGGTTCCACGGCGGGTTCGGGGCTGGCAAAGCTGTCCACCGGGCTGTTGTGCTGGATACCCGCGCAGAAACCCGTCAGCGCCTCGGCACTGCCCGAATCAAAACAGGTCACGATGTCGTTGTGGTCGGCCGTGTAGCGCGGCACAGGGTTCACGCCCACCAGCTCCAACAGGCACTGGGCGTAGATGGCGGTTTTCAGGGCCTCGCACACAACGCCGGGGGCGTAGTAGAAGCCCAGGAAGGTGTCGCGCAGGCT
>USNZ01000104.1 GCA_900556255.1 uncultured Oscillospiraceae bacterium | reverse complement strand
TAGCGGTATTTTCATCGTCGGCACATGTCCGCCGATGAAAATGGATTGAAAATTTGCTTTTTCGACAGGCTGCAAAGTTTTTCTTTATACCAAACCGTTTTGGCGGGCGGCCGCCTGCACGGTGTTGAGCATAAGCATGGCGCGGGTCATGGGGCCGACGCCGCCGGGCACGGGGGTGATAAAGGCGGCTTTTTCGGCCGCGGCGGCAAAGTCCACATCGCCGTGCAGCTTGCCGTCGGCACCGCGGTTGATGCCCACGTCAATGACGACTGCGCCCGGCTTGACCATATCGCCGGTCACAAAGCCCGCGCGGCCCACGGCCGCCACCAGAATATCGGCGGCTGCGCAGATCTCCTTAAGGTTTTTCGTCTTGGAGTGGCAGATGGTGACCGTGGCGTTTTTCTCCAGCAGCAGCATGGCGGCGGGCTTGCCGACAATGTTGCTGCGGCCGATGACCACGGCGTTTTTGCCGCTTATGTCGGTGCCGGTAGACTCGATCATGCGGATGCAGCCCGCCGGGGTGCAGGGCAGATAGCAAGGCTCGCCGATCTGCATACGCCCCACATTGACGGGCGAAAAACCGTCCACGTCCTTTTCGGGCGGGATGGCGTCGATGACCGCTTTTTCGCTGATCTGCGCGGGCAGCGGCAGCTGCACAAGGATGCCGTGTACCGACGCATCCGCCGCCAGCGCACGCACCTGCGCCAGCACCTCGTCCTGCGTGGAGGTCTCGGCCATGCGGATGCTGCGGCTCTCGATGCCGCATTCGGCGCAGTCGTTCACCTTACCGCGCACATACACCTGGCTGGCGGGGTTTTCGCCCACCAGCACCACGGCCAGGCACGGGACGATGCCCTTTTCGCGCAGCGCCTGCACCTTTTGGGCAGCCTCCGCCTTGGTGGCGGCGGCCAGTGCTTTTCCGTCAAGGATTGCCATATACTTTTCCCTCTTTCCTCGTTTTATTGCTCGGGGTTTTCCAGCTCCTCCACGTCGGGAACCGTCAAATCCAGCTCGGCCAAGCGGTCGTTCATCGCCTTGGTGGCCTTGACAAACTCCGCGTGGGAGGCGTTGGCGGGCAGGGTGTCGGGGGCAAAGCGTTCCCCCGCCTGTGCCTGTTTTTTCAAATCGGCCACGGCCAGTGTGACCCACAGCTGCTTGCCGCGCGCACGGTAGAAGCCGATACCCAGCAGCACCAGCGACACCAGCACCGTGACGATGGCAAACAGCTGGCTGGCGCGCAGACCCGTGCTGCCGATCAGCAGCGAATCGGTGCGCAGCCCCTCGATCCACGAGCGCCCCAAGCCATACCACACGGCATAGCTGAGGAAGATCTGCCCGTTGAATTTGCGGTGCTTGATCAGCGCTGCCAGCATCGCAAAGCCGACCAGGCACCAGATACTCTCATATAAAAAGGTAGGATGCACGGGCAGCGCGGGGTCCACGGTGGCACCCGCCTTCAGGGTGACCTGCATGGATTTCAGATATGCCTCGGTGCCTTCGCTGTACATACCCCACGGCAGGGTGGTGTTGGTGCCGAAGGCTTCCTGATTGACAAAGTTGCCCCAGCGGCCGATGCCCTGCCCGATCAAAAAGCCCATGGACGCCAGGTCGAACAGCGGCAGCAGCGGCACCTTGCGCCACTTGGCGGCCAGCCCGCCAAAGATAAACGCACCGATGACCGCGCCGTAGATGGCAATGCCGCCCTGGCGGATGTCGATCATCTCCCATACGCTTTGGTATTCAAAAGGTGCCATAGCAACGTAATAAACACGCGCACAGACGATTGCCATAACGGTGCCGACGGCGACAACATCCACCAGACGGTCGGAGTCAATGCCGAAATCCGTCGCCGTGCGGAAGGCGAACAGCAGCGCCAGCAGCATACCTGTGGCGATGATGACGCCGTACCAGTAAATGTTGAACCCGCCGATGGACAGCGCCACGCGGTTGATGGTAAACTCCCACCCCAAGGCGGGGAATTGCACGTGATAGATCATGATACTTGCCTCCTCAATCCCCGTCCTCGGCGGGGTCGATTTGCACATAGGCGCGGTTTTCCTCCCGCAGGGCGGTGCGCAGCAGCGCGTCGGCGTCCTGCACGGTCAGCGCCGCCAGTGCCTCAATTTCCTCTGCCAGCGTGCGCCCTTTTAGGCAGGCGTCGGCAGCGTCCTCGGCGGCTTCGTCGGGCTGCTCCATGCTGCCCAGCGTTTCGCCGTACATCTGGTTTTTGACCAGGCGGAAAATTTCCGGGTCAAGGCCCTCACGGCGCAGACGTTCGATTTCCTGCTGCAGCAGCGCGGCGACTTGGCGGGGCTGCTCGCTCTCGCCGGTAAAGGCAACACAGCAAGCGCCCGGTGCGGTGACGCAATCCCCGGCAAAGCCCGGATTTACCAGCGATGTATCGTACAATTCACGGTAGAAATCCGTCAGGCCGCCGCAAATCAAATCGCTGAGCATCGCCAGCAGAAGCTCCCGCTTGAGGTCGCCCTTTTCCAGTGGCGGCTCGCGGTAGGCAACGCCGAAGCAGGGGCGGTTGATCGGCATGGTAAAGTGCTGCTCTTTTTGCGGTACAGGCCCTGTTTCTGCGGGGATATCCCAACTTACGGTGTGGGGCTTGCGCGCGCGGTACAGACCGTTGCGCTTGCAGGCCTCGACCACACGGCCCAGTGTGATTTTACCCGCCACCGACAGCACCATGTTTTGCGGTGCGTAGAACGCCTTGGCACAGTCGTACAGCAGCGGCGGGGTGATTTCGGCAATACTCTGCACGGTGCCGGCGATGTCCTCCCGCAGGGGGTGGGCGCGGTACAGCCCGCAGAACAGGGCGTTCAGCAGCCGCCAGTCGGGGCTGTCGTCGTACATTTTGATTTCCTGTGCGATGATGCCCTGTTCCTTGGCGATGCTCGCCTTGGTGAACCACGGTTTGCCCACCTGACCCAGCAGAATATCCAGATTTTCGTCGATTTTTTCGGTGGCGGAAAAGACGTAGCAGGTGCGGTCATAGCCCGTAAAGGCGTTGGCGGATGCGCCCGTTTTGGCGTACATGGCAAAGGTGTCGCCCGCGGCGGTTTCGCACATTTTGTGCTCCATAAAATGGGCCGTGCCGGCGGGCAGGGTGACCGTGCGCCCGTCCAGCGTAAACTGACGATGCACCGAACCGAAATCCGTGGCATAAAAGCCTTGCACCGAGCTGTAACCCGGCATGGTGCGGCAGATCACGCGCAGCCCGCTGGGCAGCGTAACGCTTTGGCAGCCCACGGCGCTGCTTGCGGCGGAGGGTGTATTATTCCTCATCGGGGTCCCCCTTTCCCTCGGTGCCGGGGCGGGCGGTGACCACATACCCCACCGAGTAGCTGTACCGTTCCAGCACACGGCGCACCTCGTCGATGGTAACGGCGCTTGTCAGCACCTTGCCGTAGGCGGGCGGATACAGCGGCTCGCCGCGCAGGATCTGCCCGTAGTACCAGCCCTCCAGGGCGGAGAGGCTGTCCTCCAGCGCGTCCATGCCCGAAAGCAGCCCGCGGCGGCAGTCGTCCATTTCCTCCTGCGTGATGGGACCTTTTTTCAGTCCCTCCCACTCGGCCAGCATAGCCGCCTCCGCCTGCATGACCTTGCCGGGTTCGACGGCGGAATCGATCATCATGGCGCCCGTGGCGCGGTGCGCCGCCGCGCCGCAGTAGTAGCACAGCGATTGCTTTTCGCGCACATTCATAAAAAGTCGGCTTGTGGACGCGCCGCCCAGCAGGTTCATCGCCACGCGCAGGGCGCTGACGGTGGGTACATCATCGGCGCTGCCGGTCGTAAACAGCATACACAGCTTGGCTTGCGTCAGGCCGGGCAGTTTTTCGGTATAGCGGCGCAGCGGCGTGCGGGGCATGGCCACAAGCGCACCCGGCTCCTGCGGGTCGCGCCGCACACCGTCCAGGCGGTGCAGCAGCTTTTCCGCCACCCGCGCGGCATCGGTACCCTGCACCATCACGTCGATGCGGGACTGCGTCAAAATGCGGTCGTACTCGGCTTTCAGGGCTGCGGGCGTGACGGAGGCCAGCTCATCGGGGTAGCCGCCCAGCTCGATGCCCGCGGGGGAATCGCCGTAAAACTTGCGGCGCGCCTGGCGCACACAGTACAGCCGCTTGGCGTTGAACTCAGCCTGCAGACGCCGTGCCTGGGTCTCGGTCTCGATGCGCACAGCCTCGGCGTCAAAGACACCGTCCACAAGGTACGGCTCAAACACAGTGCCGAAAACGATATCGGCGTAGGCGTCGGTCAGGTTTTCCCCTGCCAGCGCGTAGGCGTCCTTGATGCCGCAGATATCCGCCGACAGCACACGGTCTATGCCCGCGCCGCTAAGCTCCACGCCCAGATCCGCACCGTACAGCCCCGCCAGCTTGCGGGACAGGGCGGTCATATCGGGGCAGGCCGCATAGCCGCGCTCCAGCACCTGGGTCAGCACGGCGTCCAGCGTGGCGGTGTCGCGCCGCGCGGGGAACCGCAGATGGATGGCGATGCGGCAGCGGTTGAATTTATCGGCTTCCAGCGTTGTGATATGCACGCCGGGTGCCAGTTGTTTGCGTTCCAATCGTAAATCCTCACTTAACAATAATCTTTTATATTATACGCCCATTTTATGAAAAAGTAAATCCTAACTTGCAGACTTGCAGCTTGGCGGCAGGTACGGTATAATAGAAGGTACAGTATTTATCGGAGGTTACCTTTATGAACCGCTTTGCTTTACACGGCACTTTTGTGGACACGCCCACCCCCGATGCGCTGCGGGTGCGCACGGGCTATCTTTTGTGTGAGGACGGCGTCTGCGCCGCGTTTTCGCCCGATGCCCCCGCCGGGGTGCCGGTGCTGGACTACGACGGGCAGCTGATCACACCGGGTCTTGTGGACCTGCACCTGCACGCGCCCCAGTACAGCTACTGCGGCACGGCGATGGACTTAGAGCTGCTGGACTGGCTGCAGCGCTACACCTACCCCGAGGAATCCCGCTATGCCGACCCCGACTACGCCAAGCTGGGCTACGGCCATTTTGTGCGCGACTTAAAAGCCAGCGCCACGACCCGCGCCTGCATTTTTGCCACGCTGCACACCGACGCCACGCTGGAATTGATGCACCAGCTGAAGGACGCCGGGCTGGGTGCCTTTGTGGGCAAGCTGGCGATGGATCGCAACAGTCCCGACAGCTACCGTGAGCCGAGCGCCGCCGTCGGCCTTGCCGAGACGCGCCGCTGGCTGGACGCCTGCCGCGCCGAGGATATGCTGCACAGCGGTGCGGTGCGTCCCATGCTGACCCCGCGCTTTACCCCCAGCACGGGCGACGAATATATGGCGGGGCTGGGCAAGCTGGCTGTCGAATACAAAGTCCCCGCGCAAAGCCATCTTTCGGAGAATCCGTCTGAGATCGAGTGGGTGGCCGAGCTTTGCCCCGACACCCGCTTTTACGGCGAAAGTTACAGCCGCCACGGCCTGTTTGGCGGCGAGGTGCCCACCGTGATGGCGCACTGCATTTACAGTGGCGAGGAGGAGCAGGCCCTGATGAAACGCAACCGCGTGATGATCGCCCACTGCCCCACCAGCAACGAGAAC
>USNZ01000103.1 GCA_900556255.1 uncultured Oscillospiraceae bacterium | reverse complement strand
GCTGCCGGAGCGGTGCTTAAGCCGCAAGGCGGGAATTGTGCGGTGTTGCCTTAGATGTATGATGGAATATAATCCCCCTAAAACTCAAAAAGGCTGCTCCTTCAACCGAAGAAGCAGCCTTTTGCTTATTCATCCAATCATGATGCTATCGTAATCTTATAATTCCTCAAGCCCAAATAAATCAAACATTCAGCTCCACATGCTGGCCAAGATCCTCTTTGTTGGCGTCCAGCACGGGACGGATAACTTCGGCCAGGAACTCTTCCACCTGCTGCGGGGCGCGGCCGGTGAAATCTTCGGGGCTCAGCTCGGCCTCGATCTCCTCGCGGGTCAGACCGAATGCAGGGTCAGCTTCCACGCGGGCAATCATATCATTGGGCTTGCCCTCCTGCTTGACCACAGCGGCAGCGGCCACGGCGTGCTCGCGCAGGCGCTCGTGCAGCTCCTGGCGGTCGCCGCCTTTCTTGACGGCTTTCATCATGATGTTCTCGCTGGCCATGAACGGCAGCTCAGCCATCACGCGGCTGCGGACAACCTTGGGGTAAACCACCAGCCCGTCCGAAACATTCAGCAGAATGTTCAGGATGGCATCAGCGGCCAAAAAGCCCTCAGCCATGGCGATGCGCTTGTTGGCGGAATCGTCCAGCGTGCGCTCAAACCACTGGGTGCCGGCGGTGATGGCGGGGTTCAGCACATCCACCATCAGGTAGCGGGAAAGCGCGCAGATGCGTTCGCAGCGCATGGGGTTGCGCTTGTACGGCATGGCGGAAGAACCAATCTGGTTCTTTTCAAACGGCTCCTCCATCTCCTTAAAGTTGGCCAGCAGGCGGATGTCGGTGGCCATCTTCATGGCGCTCTGGGCAAGACCGGCAATGGCGGAAAGCACATTGTAGTCCACCTTGCGGCTGTAGGTCTGGCCGCAGACGGGCACAACCTTGTCAAAGCCCATCTGGGCGCACACATCGGCTTCCACTGCCTTGACCTTGGCAGAATCGCCGTTGAACAGCTCAATAAAGCTGGCCTGGGTGCCGGTGGTACCCTTAACGCCGCGCAGGGCCAGCTGGCTGATCTGGTGGTCAATCTCCTGCAGGTCCATGTAGAACTCGTTCATCCACAGGGTAGCGCGCTTGCCAACGGTGGTCAGCTGGGCGGGCTGGCAGTGGGTGTAAGCCAGGCAGGGCATATCCTTGTACTGCTCGGCAAAATCGGCCAGGTTGGCCAGCACGCCGATCAGCTTTTTGCGCACCAGCTGCAGGCCTTCGCGCATGATGATAACATCGGTGTTATCGCCAACATAGCAGCTGGTAGCACCCAGGTGGATGATACCCTTTGCCTTGGGGCACTGCAGGCCGTAAGCGTAAACATGGCTCATGACATCGTGGCGCACCAGCTTTTCGCGGGCAATGGCTTCCTCGTAATTGATGTCATCCTTGTGGGCTTCCAGCTCGGCAATCTGTTCATCGGTAATGTCCAGGCCCTGCTTCTGCTCAGCCTTGGCCAGCGCAATCCACAGCCTGCGCCAGGTGCGGAACTTGTTATCGTCCGAGAAAGTATACTGCATCTCATCGGAAGCATAACGGGTGGAAAACGGAGAAATATAACGATCATGTGCCATTGGTCGGGTTTCCTTTCTTACAGCATGTCTTACAGTTTGAAGTAGTTCACGCCGCCCTCAAAGATCGGCTGATATTTGTCACCGGTAACGTTCTTGTACAGGTACTCGCCGCTGCGCTCCGAGTGGCCCATCTTGCCGAACACGCGGCCGTCCGGGCTGGTGATGCCCTCAATGGCCAGCACGGACCCGTTGGGGTTGTAGCGCATATCCATGGTGGGCACGCAGTTCAGGTCAACATACTGGGTGGCAACCTGACCGTTGTTGATCAGCTGCTGCAGCAGGCCGTCATTGCAGACAAAGCGGCCTTCGCCGTGGCTGATGGCGATCAGGTGTTCATCATCCACATTGCATTCGCTCAGCCAGGGGCTCTTGTTGGAAGCTACGCGGGTGCGCACCAGCATGCTCTGGTGGCGGTGGATGGTGTTAAAGGTTAGGGTCGGGTCGTTCTCGGTAATCGGGCGGATCTCGCCATAAGGCACAAGGCCCAGCTTAATCAATGCCTGGAAGCCGTTGCAGATGCCGAGTGCCAGGCCGTCACGCTGGTTCAGCAGACGGTTGACGGCATCGGCCACAGCGGGGTTGCGGAAGAACGCCGCAATGAACTTGGCGGAGCCGTCCGGCTCATCGCCGCCGGAAAAACCGCCCGGCAGCATCAGAATCTGGCTCTGGTCAAGCTCTTTCACCAGGGCTTCGCAGCTGGCGGCAACGTCGGCGGGGGTCAGGTTCTTCAACACCAGAATGTGCGGGTCGCCACCGGCGCGGCGGAATGCGCGTGCAGTGTCGTATTCGCAGTTGGTGCCGGGGAACACAGGGATGATAACGCGCGGGGTGGCCAGGCGCACAGCCGGGGCAACGCGCTGGAAGCAGTTGACCTTGTATTCCAGGGATTTAACTTCCTCGCCAGCCTTGAGGTAGGGGAAGACAGGCTGCAGCTTTGCTTCCCATACATCCTGCAGGTGCTGCAGGTCGATGTTTTCGCCGTTGACGTTGATGACGTAATCCACGGTGGTGGAACCGAGAAATTCACCGGCAGAAGCATCCAGAAGCTCCAGAATAACTGCGCCATAGCAGGGCTTGAACAGGTCGTCCAGGTTGATATCGCGGCTCAGGGACAGGCCCACGTGGTTGCCGACGCACATCTTGAACAGTGCTTCGGCAACGCCGCCGTAACCCGGCGTTGCTGCGGCCAGCACCTTGCCTTCGTCGATCATCTGCTCCACGATCTTGTAGATGGAAAGCAGGCTGCCGATCTCCGGCATGCCGTCCTTGTACTGCGGCTTCAGGATGACAACAGAGCTGTTGGCTTTCTTGAACTCAGGGCTCATGACGTTGGCGGTGTTGCCAATGGCGGTGGCAAAGCTGACCAGCGTGGGGGGAACATCCAGGCCTTCAAAGCTGCCGGACATACTGTCCTTGCCGCCGATGGACGCAATGCCCAGACCCATCTGGGCATCCAGCGCACCCAGCAGGGCGGCCATGGGCTTGCCCCAGCGTTCGGGGGCGTCGCCCAGATGCTCAAAGTACTCCTGGAAGGTCAGGTACATATCCTTGTGGCGGAAACCGGCGCACACCAGCTTGGTGATGCTCTCCACCACGGCCAGGTAAGCGCCGCGGTAGGGGTCAGCCTCGGTCAGGTAGGGGTTGAAGCCCCACGCCATGCCGGAGCAGGTGGTGGTTTCGCCGTCCACGGGCAGCTTGGCGACCATCGCCATGGAGGGGGTCAGCTGGTACTTACCGCCGTAGGGCATCAGCACGGTGGCTGCACCGATGGTGGAGTCAAAGCGTTCGCCCAGGCCCTTCTGGCTGCAAACGTTCAGATCGGTGACGAGATTTTCCAGCTTTTCCTCAAAATTGCTGCCGGCAAACTGGGGCTGCCAGACATGACCGGGCAGGATATGCACATCGGCGTGGCGCTCGGCACCGTTGGAGTTCAAAAACTCGCGGGAGAGGTCAACGATCGCCTTGCCGTTCCAGTATTCGCGCATACGCTTTTCCTCGGTGACGGTGGCAACGATGGTTGCCTCCAGGTTTTCCTCGGCGGCGTACTGCATAAAGGTGGGGGCGTCCTCGGCGGCAACAGCAACGGCCATGCGCTCCTGGCTTTCGGAGATGGCCAGCTCGGTGCCGTCCAGACCCTCGTACTTCTTGGTGACCTTGTTCAGGTCGATGCTCAGGCCGTCGGCCAGCTCGCCGATGGCAACCGAAACACCGCCCGCGCCGAAGTCGTTGCAGCGCTTGATCAGGCGGCAGGCGTCCTCGCGGCGGAACAGGCGCTGCAGCTTGCGCTCAATGGGGGCGTTGCCCTTCTGCACCTCGGCGCCGCAGGTTTCCAAGCTGGTCAGCTTGTGCGCCTTGGAAGAACCGGTGGCACCGCCGATGCCGTCACGGCCGGTGCGGCCGCCCAGCAGGATGACCACATCGCCGGGGGCGGGTTCCTCGCGGCGGACATGGCTGGCAGGGGTGGCGCCGACCACAGCGCCGATCTCCATGCGCTTGGCGGCATAGCCGGGGTGGTACAGCTCGGCGACCTGCCCGGTGGCAAGGCCAATCTGGTTGCCGTAGCTGGAGTAGCCGGCGGCGGCGGTGGTCACCAGCTTGCGCTGGGGCAGCTTGCCGGGCATCGTTTCGGAAACGGGTTTCAGCGGGTCGGCAGCGCCGGTCACGCGCATGGCCTGGTATACATAGCTGCGCCCGGAAAGCGGGTCGCGGATGGCACCGCCGATGCAGGTGGCGGCACCGCCGAACGGCTCGATCTCGGTGGGGTGGTTGTGGGTTTCGTTCTTGAACAGGAACAGCCAATCCTGCAGCTCACCGTCCACATTGCACTGGATCTTGACGGTGCAGGCGTTGATCTCCTCGCTCTCGTCCAGGTTTTTCAGCACACCGCGTTCCTTCAGTGCCTTGGCGGCGATGGTGGCGCAGTCCATCAGGGTACGGTTCTTCTTGTCGCGTCCGGTTTCGGCGCGCAGGGCCATGTAGCGGTCAAAGGCAGCCTGCACCATCTCGTCATCGATCTGCACATTGTCCAGAATGGTGCCGAAGGTGGTGTGGCGGCAGTGGTCGGACCAGTAGGTGTCGATCAGGCGGATTTCGGTGATGGTGGGGTCGCGGTGCTCGCTGCGGAAATACTGCTGGCAGAACACGATATCGGCGTGATCCATCGCCAAGCCCTTTTCGGTGCGGAAGGTTTCCAGCGCGGCATCGTCCAGCGCGGTAAAGCCGTCCAGCGTCTCCACCTCAGTGGGAACGGCAAAGTCCATCTTCAGGGTGGTGCGCTCCGCGAGGTCTGCCTCGCGTGCTTCCACAGGGTTGATGACATACTTCTTGATGGCGGCGATGTCCTCGTCGGTCAGATCGCCGTCCAGCAGATAGACGCGGGCGCTGCGCACGTCGGGGCGCTCGCCCTGGCTCAGCAGCTGGATGCACTGGCTGGCAGAGTCGGCGCGCTGGTCAAACTGGCCGGGCAGGTACTCCACGGCAAAGACGTGCTGTGCGGCGGGCAGGGCGTCGTAGGTTACGTCTACGGGCGGCTCGCTGAACACGGTGGGCACGGCCTTTTCAAACAGGGCCTCGTCGATGCCCTCGACGTCGTAGCGGTTCACCAGACGCAGGTTCTGCAAACGGGTGATGCCCAGCAGCTCCTTCAGTTCGCGGCAAAGATCCTTCGCCTCGCCGTCAAAACCGGGCTTTTTCTCAACATAAATGCGATATACCATTGAATTTTCCTCCTAAAAATAGAAGTGTCGGTCAGTTCTGCATGGCGGCCAAAGCGCGGGCGCCGATGTCATGGCGCTTGTGCAGCCCGTCAAAGCGGATGCCCTCGCTGGCGGCGTAGGCCTTTTCTAGGGCGGCGGGCAGGGTGTCGGCGGTGGCGGTTACGCCCAGAACGCGCCCGCCGTTGGTGACGAGCTTGCCCTCCTTGATGGCGGTGCCTGCGTGGTACACCGTCACATCGGCGGCGTCCAGCTGCCCGTCGGTCAGGCCGGTGATCTCCTTGCCCTTTTCGTAGGCGAGTGG
>USNZ01000102.1 GCA_900556255.1 uncultured Oscillospiraceae bacterium | reverse complement strand
ATGCGCTGCGCGCAGCCAGCGGTACGGCGCGGTCAAGACACGCGCCCTACATTACTACCCGAAAAAGGGCTTTTTCTACAAGCTGGTGTATCCGTTTGCGCGGACACGTTTTTATAAAGTGCGATGCAGGGCGGGGTTGCGTCACGGGGCAGGGGTAGGGTTTATCGTGTATTTATTTTCATTGATGGAGGCCCAGACTTTACCCGCAAGTTCGGTTGCGGTGCCGCCGTTTGTACTGACGGGGGGATTATTTCCGGTTGCGTTTGTAATTACGTCGTTGTCTTTATCCGTAACTTTTTCGCCGTAATACAGGTATAGCTTGCCGTTTCCGTCTTTTTCGTACCAGTACAGGTCACCGCACTGCAAGGGGGTTTCTGCCGATACATTGTTCTTCAAATCCGCTTGTGTCCAGATTTTGCCTGTCAGGGTGATTACATAGGGGGATAGTTTATCATCTACATTATCCTTAAACCACTGCTGCGGGTCTGGCGTTGTGTCGGCGTTCAGGTCCAGCGTTTTATTTTCCCATTGTTGCTTATAGGGGTTTGCGTGCTCGTCCGTTTCGGGAATGGCATAGTAATATTTGCCCTTCCAGAACAAAATCTCGTGCTTGAATTTGATTTTTGCATCACTGGTCAGCTTGTGTGCCCAGTTTTCGGCATCATTAAAGGTAACGGTAACGGAATCTTGAATTGTGACATCGTCCGTATCTGTCTTAATTTTGTGGTTGACCAGTTCCACGGTAAGGGGCGTATTGTCGGTTACGGTAAAGGTCTGCTCTTTGGCGGCCGTGTAACCGTCGGGGGCGTTTGTCTCCGTCAAACAATAGGTGCCCGCCGTCAGGGGAAAGGACTTTGTGCCCGATTCGTCGGTTGTCCATTGAGCCACCACACTTCTGTTGTTAGAGGCGTCTTGGGTTTCCAGCTTGAGTTCAGCGCCGGACACCGGCTGACCAAGGTCGTTGGTTTTTTGAATCGTGACCGTCGCGGCGGGAACGACAGGTATGGTGACGATGTACCTGTTGTGTTCATAGTCGTTATAACATGTAGTATTTGTGCTTCCGCTTCCTTGGGAACGTGACTCAGTATATAACTGATCTTCGTGTTCGTCACGATTTTGCAATTCAATTTTCAGATAGAAAGGGTTAAAATTCCGGTAGCCTTCGGGGACTGAGTTACAAGTCACCGGCCAGTCGCCCCTGGAACCGTTAATGCTCAAATCAATAACTTCGTGTGCGGTGGGAATGGCATCCCCTGCGTGCAGCTTTACATAAAACACCGTGTCTGTCAAACCGCTGGTTATGGTTTCGGATTGTGTGCTGTGGCTCATGGTAAAGTTTACATTTTCTACATAGTTATCGGTGTCTTTGTCCCGGACGCGCAGCTCCAGCGTGGGAACCGAGCGCACATAGAAGGTGTAAAGGTGTTCTTGAGCACCGTCTGGGAGATTGCCAACGGTACCGTCTTTGTACTTGCAGATGCTATGGTTTTTGTTTACAGGACCTCCGTTAATTTTATAATTGTCGAAAGAACCATTATTATCAGAATCGTTAGCGACGATGCTGAACTCTACATCAAATACCTGCTGATATCCCGTAGGCCAGTCTTCGGGGTGCAGCGTGAATTTTTTATAGTTATTATCCCAACCGGACGGGTCAAGGGCAAAGTACACCATACCGTTATTGTCCGTGGCCTGCGAGTTGAAAAACGTATTGCCATCAGCATCCAGCACACGGAACGTAATCCCCTGCACAGGCTGTTTGGTATACTCATCCAGCACGCAGAACGCCAAATCGCCGCTGTGGTCGGGTGTGGGCGGCGTGGGTGTTTTGTTTTCCGGCAGTTCCGCCACGGGCACGATGGTGGCGGGGTCTTGGGCGGTATCGGCGGCGGTGTAGGCTACCGTGGTGCCGTTTGCGGCCGTGTACAGCAGGTACAACACCTTGCCGTCGGCGTTCAGCTGCATGGCTGTGACGCTGCCGTTTACCTCGGCGGCTGCTTTGACGGCGGCCTTCATGGCGTTGTCGGCCGTGCCGTCGGGGGTGGGGGCGTCGGGGTGCAGGACGTACTGCCCGTCGCCCTCGGTCAGGGCGACCGTGCCGCCTGTCACCGTCGGGGCGGCTGCGGCCAGATCCGCATAGCTGCCGGACCAGCGCAGGGCGGCGTTGTTCGCATCTGCGTAGGCTTTATCAAAAGCCGTGTTTGCCGCATACGCCTTTGCCAGCAGCGCGGCGCGCTGTTTGGCGGCCCACTCGGTGGCCGAGGTCACGCAGATCTGCGCCTCGCTGACGGCCTGTTTTTCGCGCCCCTCGTCCAGATAGCGGGTCAGCGCGGGCACCAAAAAGACCGCCAGCACCGCCAAAACGACCAGGGCCGCCATACATTCGACCAAGGTAAAGCCTGTTTGTCTGTTGTTTCGCCGCTTCATGGGCGAACCTCCCTCACGGTTCAAAAATTGCCTGCACTCGGTTTGCGCGGGTGCCGATGTTGTTGTATTCCAAGTCAAAATAGCCGCGCACCAGCGCGTCGCGGGCGGCGTCCTCGCCAAAGGCGGCGGCGGTGCCGTCGGGCAGGGTGTAGTCCTGTGTGCCGGTCACCACGGGGGCGGTGTCCTTCAGCGTCAGCAGATAGCGGTAGTAGTCGCTCAGCGGCAGGCCGGCCTGTTCCAGCAGGGTGGGGGTCAGCATGACCATGTCCATGCGGTTCAGCGGGTCGGCGGGGTTTTGCGCGGCGTCGGCGTGGGGCAGCGGGTAGTTGGCCCAGATGACAAAGGGCGTACTGCGCTGCAAAAGCGTCAGTTCGCTGCCCTGACCCAAAGCGGGGTCGGAAACATGCGCCACAAAGCTGGGGGCGTGGTCGCCCGCCATGGCCACAATGACCTTGCGCCCCGTGCGGGCGTACAGGTCGGTGAAGTAATCGCACAGCTCGCCAAAGGCGGCGTCGCTCATTTGGACACAGCTCAGATACTCGTCCATGGTGTGGTCAAACGCGCCGTAGTCGGTGGCGGCGTGGACAAGATTTTGCGTATCATCGTTCATTGTGTAGTCGCCGTGGGTCTGTATCGACACAAGAAAGCTAAAGCGGGGCTTGTCTGCGGGCATGGCCTCGTACAGGGCTTGCCAGTCACGGTAGGTGGCGGAATCGGTCTGGTAGGGGCGCGCGCCGTAGGTCTCCTGCGTGGGGAAGTCCTGCATAAAGTGCGTTTCGTCAAAGCCGAGCTGCTGCCACACAACGTCGCGGTTGTAGTTGGACGCGGCGTAGGGGTGGGCGGCCATCGTCGCGTAGCCCAGCGATTTCAGGTAGCCCACAACGCTGTTGGCGTCGGAAAAATCCAGCCCGTTGAACGGTGTGACCGTGGGCACCAGCATGGCCGAGTTGGAGGTAAGCATCTCGTATTCCGTCACGTTGGTGCCGCCGCCCACGTTGGCGCTTACCGTGTGGCCGCGCACGGCGTTGGGCAGCGCGCGGATGACGGGCATCAGCTCAGTGTCGGTCTGCGGGTCGGTGACGAGGGAAAAATCGTAAAGGCTCTCGCTCAAAATCAGCAGGATATCGGGGCGGTCGTCGGTCTCGGCGTTGGGGCGCTCGGCTGCGGCGGCGATGTCGGGCAGCGCGGCTTCGTCATACCCTGCGGGCTGAATGACCGCGTCGCCCAGCAGGCGGCAGGTCTCGACCGAGGACGCCAAAAACCCGTGGCGGTAGTAGGCGGTCTGCCAGGTCCAGCCCGCGTCACTGCGGGGCAGGGGGGCAAACGGGGCAAAGTAGCCCGCGTACAAAATGGCAAAAATGCCCGCCGCGCAGCCCGCGTACCGTGCGGCCCGCGCTTTGGGGGCGGCGCGCTTGGGCAGGTCGGTGCAAAGGCGGGCCTGCAGCCATGCGGCCAACAGAACCGGCAGGTACAGCAGCACAATGGCAACCACCGTGCCCGTAATTTGCAGGGTGTAGCTGCCCATGACCTCGGCGGCCGTGGACAGGTTGAGCACGTCCTCCGGCATGACGGCCGAGCCGTGCAGGTCGCGGGTGTAGTAATTGACGAGCGCCAGCACGGTCAGCACCGCGCCCGAAAGCCCCGTGGCGCGGCTCCAGCGGCCTGTCAGCGCGTACAACAGCAGCGTGATGCAAAGGGCGGTCAGGGCGTTCAGCGGGGCGTAAACCGGCCATTGCGCGGCCAGATAGGCGGCGGGCACGGCATCGGAAAGCTCCAGTTGAAACCAGCCGACAAACGCGGCGCCCAGCGCTAAAAGCAGCGGCAATACAGTGTGGATAACGGTGGATTTGTGGAAAAAGTTTTGCAATTTATCTGCCATATTTGTGGAAAAACCTTTCTTATATAAGAAAATAACAGGGTAATTATAGCACACTACCGCGAAAAAGAAAAGTCCGCAGCGCAAGGCAGCGGACATTTTGTTTGTGGAAAACACGGTGGAAAATGTGGAGAGTTTTCCACAGTCTGTGGAAAACGTTGTTGAAAATTCAACGTCTTGTATTTTTTGTCCAAATTGTAAAAAGGCCGTCCAGCACCAGGGTGGCGCGGTAGTCGATATCCACGGTGCAGGCGCTGCGGATGCTGGCGGGCAGGGTTCCCGTGGCGATGACTGCCGCATGGGAGGCGTTCAGCTTGCCGCAAAAGCGCTGCACCATGCCGTCCAGCATGGCGGCCGTGCCGTACACGATGCCGCTTTGCAGGCAGTCCGGCGTGTTGGTGCCGATGACGCGGTGGGGCTTGGCGTCCAGCTCGACCTGCGGCAGCTGGGCTGTGTTGGCAACCAGCGCCGCCAGCGAGCACTGCGGCCCCGGCAATATGGCACCGCCGACCAGCGTACCCTCGGCATCGACGGCCAGCAGGGTGGTGGCGGTGTCAAAGTTGATAACGACCATGGGGGGCGCGGTGTGCTGCAGTGCCCCCACCACGGCGCAAAGCAGTTCGCCGCCGAGCTGGGCAGGGGTGTCCATGCGGATGCGAACGCCGCTTTTTAGGCCGGGGCCGACCTCCATGACGGGGGCCTCGCTCATTTTGCGCAGGGCCTCGCGCAGGCGGCCCGTCAGCGTGGGCACGACGCTGGAAAAAATCACGCCGGTGATCTGGTGCGGCTCCACGCCGTACAGCGCCAGCATGTTGACGATTTTGTACAGCAGCTCGTCGCTGCTCAGCGCGGGGTCGGCAAACAGCCGCGACGAAAATACCAGTTTGCCGTCCGCGGTGTACCCGCCGAAGGTGATGTGGGAGTTGCCGATGTTTAAGGCCAGGATCATGTGGAAGCACCTCGATGTATGGAATTGCATTTACTTTTTATACTACTATAAGCTAAAGTTGTACGAAATACAAGTATGAATCGGTACGAAATTCAAACGGGATCGTGAGGGAGGCGCCTATTATAATAGGTAGGGGCATACCCCGCCCGCGACCGTATATAGTATAATGAACATAATGGGTACTCCGTAGGGGCGGCATATATGCCGCCCGTTGCAGCCGTCCCGGCAAATCGATCTAACGGGTAAACGGCACGGGACGCATGTATGCGTCCCCTACAAACCTGCCAATAATAGGTGCTTTTCCTATAACTGTTTATCTCCCGGTTATTTGTAGGGAGGGGTCTATCTCCGCGCTAAGAGCCGCCGCTGTGCGGCGGTTGCGCTC
>USNZ01000101.1 GCA_900556255.1 uncultured Oscillospiraceae bacterium | reverse complement strand
TCGCAGTTGTCGGAGCCGAACGCTCTATCCAGCTGAGCTACGATCGCATAAGGTTTGCTGCCGATACCATTACAGTATAGCAAACTTAAACAGAAAATGCAAATGTTTTCTGTCAAAAAGCCGAAACAGCCGTTACTTTTTTTCCTGCTTGTCGGCGGGGGATTCGCTGCAATGCCGATGGCAGGATGCACAGTTGCCGCCGCAGCCGCCCTGCCAGCCGCCGTTTTGGCAGATGAACCCGATGGCCAGCGCCAGCAAGACAAAGATCACGATCACCACAATTACACTTGCCATTTCAAAATCGCCTCCAACCATTACTATACCACGAAAATTTGCGGCAGGCAAGTGTATATTTTGCGTGCGGCGGCGCATACTACCCGTAGCCGAAAGGAGGCGACAGTATATGGAAAATATCGGTGTTACCTGCGATGTGTGCAGCTGTGCACATCATGAGGGCGGCAGCAAGTGCAGCCTGGAGCAGATCCACGTTACCGAGCACTGCGAGCATTGCAGCCAGACCCAGCCCAACCCGCATTTCTGCAACAGCTACGAGGAAAAATAACCCCGCACAGCGGCAATAGGGCAGGGCAGACCTGCACAGAAAAAGACCGGACAGGACCCCAAAAGGGGTTCTGCCCGGCCTTTTTTGCCGTTAAGCAGGGGGGGCTGACTGTTTCGCAGTCGAACTCTGAAAACTCTGTAAACGGTATTTCCGTCGGTTCCCCACTAAAACAGCCTGTAACTGTAATTTTATCATCATAGACATAAATCTTATCAACAAAATAATTCAATACAGAATCTCTTATTTCTGCATCATCTAAGTTTGCATTAGCGTACTGCTTAAAATACTCTTTTACAGAATGTTCATCTACAATTAGTCTTGCCTTTGCCTGTTCCACTTCGATTGCATCCGTCAAAGAACCTATGGTATAATTAAAAAGGTAATTTACCAGACTGAATTTGTATATGGAGGAAAATTGATATGAAAAAAACTGCCGTATTATTATATGATTCATTTTGTAATTTTGAAATCAGTCCTGCGCTTGAGATATTGGCACTCGCTGAAAAACCAATTACAATTTTTGGGATTTCAAAACAGGCAATCAGAAGTGAAGATGGATTATCAGTAATTCCCGATGCTACTATTGATAATTTTGATTTGGATGCGTATGACAGCTTGATATTGCCTGGTGCAATGGATATCAGAGAGGCTATTGAAAACAAAAAAATAATAGATTTCATCAAAAAGTTTGACGGAAAAACAATAGGAGCTATTTCAATTGCACCTCTGTTACTTGTCAGAGCCGGATTACTTAATGGAAAACCGTTCATGGCTGGTGTCAATAAAGAAGAGATTTTTGAAGAAGGATTTTCCGAAAGTGATTTAGCAGAAATGGTGGGCTGGGATGACAATATAAACAAGTCCATTAAGGATGGATATATTATAACTGGCAATATAATCACATCAATATCATACAATTTTGTCAAATGGGCATTGGCTTTCGGAAAAATGGTAGGAATTGATATTCCTGCAAAAACGTTTGGTATTCAATAGTTTTCCGTTTATGATAAAACCATGTTGCCACAAAGACGTTTTTCGACTATTTACAATCATACAAAAAAGGGGCTTACGCCCCTTTTTCATTCTACATCACCAATCATGCGATTATCTTCGATACAAGCCACATATTCTCATAAAGCATAATGCGAATAGTGGGTTCGTCACATAGTTGATAAGTGGACATTATCTTTGCCGATTCTTTTTGCACCTGGCCAAAATAACCTTGACGAGCTTGCGAATCAGCAGCACGAGCAGCACGACAAGCACAAGTGCCGCCAGAAGCACGCCGACAAAGATGGCCGTGAAACGGTTGGGGCTTTTCAACAGGGCCACAATGTTTTTGCTGTCGTCAACTTCCTTGCGGCCGTGGGTGGTGCTGTAATAAGCCGGCACGTTGGGGATGCCGTTGCCGTCGGTGTCCTCAAACGAGGCCATATACCGCGCGATGGCGTCCCAGGCTTTCAGCTCTCTGCCGTTTTCGGTTAGGATGACATCCTCAAAATCCGTAATGGGCGTACCGTCGGCGTATTTGGGCACGATGGACAAAATGCCGTAGGACATTTCGGTCACGGCGCTGAGCATCTGCCCGCTGTACAAATCGGCCACAACGCGGTACAGTTGGTCGTCCTGCAGCTCCGTGCGCCCCGATTCGTCCTGCAGATACACATCGGTGACCTTGTTCAGCAGCATACGATGGGGGTTGTAGGTGAAGTTCAGCCCGCTGCAGTACAGCCGCGCGGTGGTCATGAAATCCGACACAGAGGCGTCGATTTCGGCCGCGGTCTTGATTTCCCTGCCCGTCAGGTAGACGCTGATCAGCGGGTAGCCGGGCACGCCGTCCGCGCCGATACCCAGCGAGAAAGAGTTGAACACCTGCTCGACCGTGATATCGCCGCGCGCGTAGGTGTCGCGCACGGTACCGCTGGGCACAACGGCCAAATTGACCGATGTGCCGTCAAAATCGTCGGCGTTTTCAACGGCGTATACATAGGCGTCCGCAATGATGTCACCGAGGTTGTGCTCGGTGTGAAGATTTTCCAAATCCTTTTGGGTCGAAAAAACAATGTCGTTTTCCGCCAGAACCTGATCTTTGGTATAGCCGAATCGGGCCAGATAGTCGGTGTCCACGGTGTCCATAAAACCGTCGATGACACGCTGTGTTTCGGCGTCGGCCTCCACATCGGAGGTCAGGGGCAGCAGCCGGTAGTCGGTCATCTGCCAGCGTCCGTCGGCTTTTTGCGTCAGCGAAAGCTGTCCCAGGTTTTTGCCGTACTCGCCGCAGGATACCACATAGGTGTTGCCGTGCAAGATCGGCTCCTCGATTTCGGTGTGGGTGTGGCCGCTTAAAATCAGGTCCAGATCGGGCACGGCCTTGGCAAGGATCTCGTCCTCGGACCGGCTTTCGTCGTCCCAGGTGCCGCTGTGGGATACGCAGACGATCATGTCTACGTCCTCGTTGGCCTTGATGTCGGCCACCGTTGCCCTGACGGCCTCGACGGGGTCGGAAAATTTCAGCTCGCAGGTCGGCGCACAGGCCAGTGCATCCTTGCCGAAAACGCCCACCACGGCAATGTCCGTGTCGCCTTTTTCAATGACTGTGTAGTCTCGGACATCGTACAGCGCAAAGGCATCCCGAATCAGCTGCTGGCCGTCGGTCAGGCCGTCGGCCTCCATCGTTTCCCAGTCTACGTTGCAGATGACCATGGCGGGGACATCGTCGCCGGACTCCTTGGCGCTGGTCAGCATGTTGGCCAGACCCTTGGAACGGTAGTCGAACTCGTGGTTGCCGAAGGTCGTCGCGTCGCAGCCGAGCAAACCCAGCAGACGCAGCTCGGCGGCCTGCGTCTCAAAGACGGTCTGGATCAGTGTACCCATCGAGAAATCGCCGCCGTCGAGGATCAGTGTGTCGGGATTTTGCGCCTTTTGGGCTTCAATCAGCGTGTTCATGCGGGCAAAGCCGCCGACGTCGACCTCCCAATCGTCGATGATCGTGGTAAACGAGTTGACGTGCGAGTGTGTGTCGTGGGTAAAAAGTATGTCCACCGTTTTGTCAGCTTCGGGTGCTGCGCATACAGTCAGCGGGCAGAGGCCGACTGACAGCAGCAGGGCGGCCGCCAACGTGATGGCTGAGAGGTTTTTCATGGTGCGTTCTCCTTGCTGCGAAATGGTTTTGCACTTTTCTCCGAATATTTTAGCATAAGTGTACAAAATAAACAAGGCTTTTTGCACAGATGTTCAAGAATATTTGCGGCGAAAAGACAGGCTTTTGCCGTATTCAACAAATGACGGATAAACATTTTGTGCAGTGCAACGAAGCTGAGAGTATCAAATGAAAGTCCGTTTTATTACCCGCAGACAGTGTTATAATGAAAGCAGCAAGAAAGGGGGCTGCGTATGCAAACATTTTACGCAAAGTCCGATAGCCTGCACGGCAAGGTGACCAACAAGGAGCATCTGGAACGGGTGGCCGCCCTGGCCGAGCGATTCGGGCAGGAAATCGGCTGCCCGCAGCAGGCACGGCTGGCGGGGCAATGGCACGATTTCGGCAAGTACAGTGCGCGGTTTCAGCAGGTGCTGGCGGGCACGATGCAGCACATAGACCACGCGACGCCCGGCGCGGTGATGCTGTACATAGCGCGCCACCTGCCCAACAAGCCGGATAAACTGCCCGATTACGCCCCCGTACTGGAGGCGATACAGGGGCATCACGACGGCCTGGTGGGGCTGGATACACTGGTGCGTCAGGGCAGGGAGGAGGATATGCTGCTTGCCCTGTATCGGGACGATACAGCAAATTGCTGCCCCGGCGGCAAGACGACCGCCCTGCGGGGAATGGCCGAATATGCCGGCGCATGGCAGGCGTTTGCGGCGGATTTCCCGAACCTGCGCATCCCCGCCTTGCCAGCGCGGCACTGCCAAAACCGTGTGGAGGATATGCTGGACACGCGGATGCTGTTTTCCTGCCTGGTGGATGCCGATTACAGCACCTCTGCCGCCGATAATGACCCGCTGTACCTGCAAAAGGCAAGCGGCGCACCGCTGGATGCCGACGCCGCGCTGCAAACGCTGTATGACCACTGCGCCGCGCTGCGGGCCGGTTCCACCGCCGACCCTGCGCTGAACGCCATCCGCGACCGTGTGTTTGCGCAGTGCGGCGACGCGGGGCAAGCCCCCTGCGGGCTGTTTACGCTGACAGCCCCCACCGGCGTGGGCAAAACGCTGGCGATGCTGCACTTTGCACTGCGCCACTGCAGGGCAAACGGGCTGCGGCGCATCATCGTTGTGCTGCCGTTTTTGACACTGGCCGAGCAGAGCGAGAAGGCGTATAAGCAAATTTTGCCCGACCTGCTGGTTGACCACAGCCAGAAAAACCTGCCCGACGAGGCGCGGGAGCTGGCCGCCCGCTGGGACGCGCCGCTGGTGCTGACGACCTCGGTAAAATTCTTTGAAAGCCTGTTTGCCGACCGCCCCACCGACTGCCGCAAGCTGCACAGCATTGCCGACAGCGTGGTGCTGTTTGATGAGGCGCAAAGCCTGCCCGCCGACCTTGCCCCCGCGACCGTGCAGGCGGTCAATGCGCTGTGCCGCAAATACCGCTGCAGCATGGTATTTTCCACCGCCACCCAGCCGGACTTCCGTGCGCTGCCGGGGGCGGACTGGACCCCGACCGAAATTTTGCCGAACGGTGCGGCGCTGTACGACCAAATGCGCCGTGTGCTGGTGGAGTGGCGGCTGTTCGTCAACCAAGAACGCAGCCAAAACCCGACGTGGGAGCAGCTTGCCGCCGAAATTGCCGGGCAGGACCGCGTCTGCGTGCTGGTCAACCTGCGCCGCCATGCGCGGGAACTTTTCCACTGCCTGGAGAAACTTTGTGGAAAAGACGGTTTGTTTTTGCTGACCACCGACCTTTGCCCCGCCCATCGGCTGCAGGTGGTGGAGGAAATCAAGGCACGGCTCAAGGCCGGGCGCAGCTGCCGCGTGGTGGCGACCCAGTGCATTGAGGCGGGCGTCGATTTGGATTTTGACGCGATGTACCGCGCACTGGCGCCGCTGGAAAGTATCATTCAGGCGGCGGGGCGCTGCAACCGCAACGGGCGCCTG
>USNZ01000100.1 GCA_900556255.1 uncultured Oscillospiraceae bacterium | reverse complement strand
GCAACAACACCGCCGATTCCGTCGAGCTGGCCGCCCACGCCGAAAAATGCGGCGTTGACGCCATCGCCGCCATCCCGCCGATTTACTTCCACCTGCCCAACCACGCCATCGCCGACTACTGGAACGCCATGAGCGCCGCCGCCCCCAACACCGAGTTCATCATCTACAACATTCCGCAGCTGGCCGGCACCGCGCTGACCATGCCCCTGCTGCAGGAGATGCTCAAGAACCCCAACGTTGTCGCGGTCAAGAACTCCTCCATGCCCACGCAGGACATTCAGCTGTTCAAGGACGCCGGCATTGCCGCCCGCGGCGAAGATGGCTTTGCCGTCTTTAACGGCCCCGACGAGCAGTTTGTCTCCGGCCGTGCCATGGGTGCCGACGGCGGCATCGGCGGCACCTACGCCGTTATGCCCGAACTGTTTATCCGCATGAACGAGCTGATCGAAAAGGGCGACCTGCCCGCAGCCCGCGCCATCCAGTACAAGGCCGACCGCATCATCTACAAAATGTGCGAGGCCAAGGGCAACCTGTACGCCGTGCAGAAGGAAATCCTGCGCCGCATGTACGGCCTGGAGCTGGGCGGCGTGCGCGACCCGCTGCCGAACCTTGCCCCTGAGGACGAGGCTGTTGTCGCAGAGGCGCAGCGCATGATCGAGGCCGCCGTTGCAGAGCTGTAAAAGAGGTGCGGCATGATCGTCGATTCGTTTGATTCTATCGCCTGCTACAAGGGGCTGCACCCCAATCTGGACACGGCCATCGACTGGCTGAACAGCCACACGCTGGACGCGCTGGAAAACGGCCGCATCATCATTGACGGGGACAAAGTCTTTGTCAATGTGATGGACGCCGACCTGCGCGACGCCGAGGGCGCGACCTTTGAGTATCACCGCCGCTACGCCGATTTGCAGATCGACCTTTGCGGCAGCGAGCACTGGGGCTGGGCGTCCGACGGCAAGGACGAAGGGAGCTTCAATGTCGAGGGCGATGTCGGCTTTAAGTCCGGCCCGGAACACGCGGGCGGCGCACTGGGGCAGGGCCGGTTTGCCATCTTTTTCCCGGGTGAACTGCACAAGCCCAGCTGCAAAACCCCCGGCTGCGACCACCTGCGCAAGGCCGTGGTCAAAATTCTGATGAAGTAAACACAAAAAGCCTTCCCCCTTTTTTCGGGGGAGGCCTTTTTGGCATGAAAAAAGGAGTTGTCTTTTATGACGCACGAAGAAATTTTCAATAAAATTCAGGGCGGCCTGATCGTCTCCTGCCAGGCGCTGGAGCATGAGCCGCTGTACACCAAGGAGGGCGGCGTCATGCCGCTGATGGCCAAGGCCGCGGCCCAGTCCGGCGCGGTGGGGATCCGCGCCAACACCGTGCGCGACATCACCCAGATCAAGGCGGCTGTGGATCTGCCTGTCATCGGCATCATCAAAAAGGACTACCCCAACACGCCGATGTACATCACCGTCACGATGAAGGAAGTCGATGAGCTGGTTGCCTGCGGCGCGGATATCCTGGCTGTGCAGGGCACGGGTGCGCTGCGCCCCGACGGGCAGACCAGCGCCGATTTTATTCGTTCTGTCAAAGAAAAATACCCCGATCAGCTTGTCATGGCCGACTGCGACAACATAGAAAACGCCATGGCCTGCGCCGCCGCAGGTGCGGATTTCATCGGCACGACGATGCGCGGCTACACCCCCGAAACCAAGGGCATCGACGATGTGGACTTCGGCTTTATCGCCCAACTGGCGCGCGAGTGCCCCGCCAAAATCATTGCCGAGGGGCATATCCACACGCCGGAGCAGGCCGTTCAGGCGCTGTATGCGGGTGCGTTTGCGCTGGTCGTGGGCGGTGCCATCACCCGCCCGGCGGAGATCACCGCCCGCTTCACGGCGGCTATCAACAACCACAAATAAGGGGTTTGCCATGAGCAAAATGTATTTGGGCGTGGACATCGGCGGCACGGCGGTCAAGTTGGGTCTCGTCGATGAAAACGGCACCGTGCTGCGCCGTGCCGAGCGCAGCGTCAGCTTTGACGGCTACAAAACGCCGATCCTTGACACCGTTCTGGCCGCCGTCCGCGAGTTTTTGGCGCAGGGATCCCCCGCGCTTGCGGGCATCGGTGTGTCCGCCACAGGGCAGATCGACAGCCGCCGCGGCGTGGTCGCGGGGACCTGCGGCAACTTCCCCGGCTGGATCGGCGTGGATATAAAAGGAACGCTGGAGCGTGAGTTTGGCCTGCCCGTCACCGTAGCTAACGATGCCAACTGTATGCTGCTGGGCGAGGTATGGGCAGGTGCCGCCAAGGGCTGTACCGATGTTATCGGCGTCACGCTGGGCACGGGCGTGGGCGGCGGCATCTTAACAGGCGGCCGCCTGCTGGAGGGTGCGCGCGGACTGGGCGGCGAGCTGGGACATTTCCGCCTGCATGCGCTGGACGGTGTGGTCTGCACCTGCGGTGCCATCGGCTGTTATGAACGCTACGCCGCCACCACGGCGCTGGTGCGCGGGGCCAAAAGCGCCGGACTGGACCTGCCCGACGGCCGCGCCATCTTTGAGGCTGTCGCCGCAGGCGATGCCCGCGCCGCTGCCGTGCTGGAGCGTTGGATCGATGAGATCGCCCAGGGGCTGGCAGGGCTGGTGCATATCTTTAACCCGCAGCTGATTTTGATTGGCGGCGGCGTCAGCGCGCAGCAAACCCTGCTGATCGACCCACTGGCGGCAAAAGTGCGCGGCAGCGTGATGCCCGCCTTTGCGCAGGGGCTGGAAATCAAGGCCGCCGCCCTGCAGAACGATGCAGGGCTGGTGGGGGCCGTGTACTACTTCCTGCAAAACGACCCGCAGTAAGAAAAGTGCCAAAAGCGAAACAAAGCAAACCGAAATAAAGCAGTGCCCCCGCAAAAACGCGGGGGCACTGCTCTGTTATTGTTATTGTTCCAGACATTCCTCAAAAAATTTGGTGGTCACGGTGGTGTATTTTTCGGTGTCGCGGTAATAGCACACAGCGTGGGCGGCACCGGGTATGGTCAGCAGCTGCTTGCGGGAGGCGCAGGCGTCAAAATTCTTGCGGCTCATCTCGCAAGGGACAAAGTCGTCCTCCTCGCCGTGGATAAACAAAATCGGCACGGTGGCCTTGCTTACGGCGGCGGTGCAGTCAATGTTGTTCGGCTCAAAACGGCCGTACAGCCGCGCACCCAGGCGGCCCACCGCGTAGGCTGCGCCAACGGGCGCGTGGGGCAGGTAGTCGGGCAGACATTTGCGGGTGATCTCCTTGGCGCTGGTGTAGCCGCAGTCGGCCACAATGCCCTTGACCGAGCTTGGCAGCGGCAGCCCGCTTGCCAGCATCACGGTGGCGGCACCCATCGAAACGCCCATCAAAAACAGCGGGGTGTTCTGGCCAAAGCGCTCGGCGGCCCAGTTGGCCCAGCTTTGCGCGTCGTACTGCTCCTTGGCACCCATGGTGATGGTATGCCCGCCGCTGTGACCGTGGGCGCGCTGATCGGGCAGCAGCACGTTGTAGCCCAGCTTGCGGCACAAAATGTACCCGCCCAGGCCGTCGCGCTGGGCGTAGCCGGTGTAGCCGTGGAAGATCAGCGCCACGGGCGCGCCGTCCTTGTGGTGGTAGTAACGGCCAAACAGATCCACGCCGTCCTTGGCGGTGATGTGCACCTCCTCGTAGGGGGCGTTGTCCAAAATGGCGGCATCGGCCTCCATGGCATCGCGGTAGGGCAGACGGGACTCCATCTCGGCGGGCGCGGGAACCGCCGGGTCGGGCTTATGGTAAAAGCTGATGCGATATATGCCGTAGGCGGCGCCCAGCAGGGCGGCCCCGGCGGCAGCAGCGGCGGCGGTAACGGCAGTGGCAACAGCGCGGCGAGGTTTCATGGGGGAATCCTCCTTGAAAAATTTCTTTTTTTCAGTATAGCAAAAAATGCGCTGTTTCGCAATGTACATTGCGGCGGCTTTGTCATAATGTCTTGCGGCAACACCGCACAATTCCCGCCTGACGGCTTAAGCACCGCTGCGGCGGCTGCGGCACTTAGAATTATGCGATATTGCCTTGCGAAAATCGGCGAAACCGTGTATGATAAAGTATCATAATATTTTACACTTTTTCAGAAAAGGAAGCCCATGCCATGCAGGACATCACCGCTGAACTGGAAAAACTTATCGGTGGCTACCAAGGCCAAATGACAACGCTGGCGCGGGCGGCGGGGATCGATCGTTCGACGCTGTACAAGTTTGCCAAGGGCGAGCGTGTGCCCAACGGCGAGCAGCTGTATCAGCTGGTGCACGCGCTGAACCTGCCGCCGGAGCGCACAGCCGACCTGATCTTGCGCGGCAACGCCCTGCGCGGCAGCAGTGAGCCTGTTATGCGCAGTGAAATTGAACTGCTGCTGAACACGTTGTTTGCCGTGCCGCATCGGCTGGAAATGATGCGCGCCATGCCGAAACGCCCGGACCCGACGGAACCGCTGCCGTTGTGCGGGTTTGTGTACGGCGCTGTCGAGACCGAAAAAATGGCGCAGCGGCTGATGAGGGAATATCTGCGCGGGGACGATGTGCGCCCTGTGCTGGTGTCGCCCGTATGCACGGCCCCGCTGCTGAACGGCGCGCTGAGGGGCCTGGCGCAGTGGCGCGGAAAACCCCACGCAGTGCGCCAGCTTTTGCGGCTGGGCTGCCCGGGCGAATCGGTGGCGGGGGACGCGGGCAATATCCGCGCCGTGACCCGCGCCGTGCCGTTTTTGTTTATCGACAATGTCAACTACGAGGCGCGCTCAATGGCAAGCCCTGCCGTTGAAAGTCTGCCCGGTTCGCTGGCAGACGCTTACCTGCTGTTCCCGCATGCGGCGCTGCTCTGCGCGGGGGACAGCGCGGCCCTTGTCACAGAACCTGCCGTTGTGGAGGGCTTCCGCGAGGTATACGAAAAACAATACCGCGATGCCGTGCCGTTTTTGCAGCCCACCGAGTGGGGCCGTTATTTTGCCGAGGCCGCCGAGCTGTACGACGGATTTTTTCAGCGGAACGGCGGTGCCATACTGGTGCGCTGGCGGCCGCCGCTGGCCCTGTTTTTGGACGATGCTATGTGCGAGCAGATACAGCTTACCCCCGAAATGGACAGCGACGGTGTGCGCAGCATGGTGCTGGAGTATATCCGCAAATGGAAAAACCGCCGCATGAACGTGATTTTCAGCGAGGCGGGCCTGCTGGATTTTGTGCACAGCGGGCGCATCGGCGGTCTGCCGGACGATTTGTACCTGCCGCTGACACCGCAGCTGCGCCGCGATCTGCTGCTGCACCTGCGCGCGGCTGTCGAAAAGGAGGAGCCGATGGTCTGCCTGGCCGACCCCGAACGTCAGCCGATGGTGCCGGATATCCATGTGGTGATTTTGGACGGCGGCGGTGTGGTGTTTTGCCGGACGGCCGCAGGTGCGGCAAACGAGCCCTGCCGCCGCGAATATCTGGTACAGCAGCCGCTGCTGACCCGCAGCATGGCAGAGTATCTGCGTTGGCTGCAGGCCGACGGCCGCCTGCGCAGCAAAAAATATACTTTGGACTTTATTGATTCCTGCCTGCAAATGTTGTAATATGGTTTAGGGAAAGGGAGTATGTTCTCTCTTTTGACAGCAAAAGAGAGAACCAGAGAAAACTGCCGCTGTTTCGACGCAGCGGACCCACG
>USNZ01000099.1 GCA_900556255.1 uncultured Oscillospiraceae bacterium | reverse complement strand
TATCAACGCCACCGACTGCGCCGACTACCTGACCAAAAAGGGGATGCCCTTCCGCGATGCGTACAAGTGCACGGGCACGATGGTGGCCGCCTGCCTGCGCAGCGGCAAAACGCTGGAGGAACTGACGCTGGACGAATTTAAGCAGTACAGCGACCTTTTTGAGCAGGACGTGTATACGGCCATCGACCTGACCACCTGCTGCCGCGGCCGCAGCAGCTACGGCGGACCGACCAAGGAAAGTGTGCTGTATCAGATTTCCGCCGTGAAGGATAAACTGGCGGAGGCAAAATAAGGCTTCCCCTTGGGGGGAAGCTGTCACCGAAGGTGACTGATGAGGGGCAGCCTGACGGAAAGTCCCCCCTCATCCGGCGCGTACCACGCCACCTTCCCCCAAAGGGGGAAGGCATTTGCCGTTTTTCGTCATTGCAACCGGGGTAAGAGAGTATGGGAAAGTATAAAATTTTCGTTGACGGCAGTGCGGGCACGACCGGGCTGCGCATCGCGGATCGCCTGGCGCAGTGCGGGGATATTGCCGTGCTGCCGATATCCGACGCCGACCGCAAAAACCTGCAGGCCCGCGCGGCGATCATCAATGAGAGTGACCTCTCGTTTTTGTGCCTGCCGGACGACGCGGCCCGCGAGATCGTGCCGCTGCTGCGCAGCGATGTGCGCGTGCTGGACACCTCGACCGCGCACCGCACCGACCCCGCGTGGGTCTACGGTCTGCCGGAGCTGCACGGCACCCGCGAAAAGCTGAAAACCGCCGCCCGCGTGGCGGTGCCCGGCTGCCATGCCACGGGCTTTATTGCGCCCACCGCGCCGCTGGTGCAGCTGGGTTTGCTGCCAAAAACAACGCAGCTATGCTGTTACAGCCTGACAGGCTACTCCGGCGGCGGCAAAAAGATGATTGCCGAGTACGAGGCCCCGCGCACCGACCCTGCGCTGGACGCCGCGCGCCCCTACGGGTTGGCGCTGCATCACAAGCACCTGCCGGAGATGGCCGCCGTCACAGGGCTGGACAAGCCGCCGCTGTTTGTGCCCGTTCTGGCCGATTATTACGCGGGCATGGAAACGATGATCCCGCTGGATCTGCCGGCGCTGGGCCTGAGCGCGCAGCAGGTGGCGGACGCGCTGGCAGGCTACTACGCGGGCGAGGCGCTGGTGACGGTGCACCCGCTGAACAGCGGTACCGACGGCGGATTTTTGGCCGCGAACAAGCTGGCAGGGCGGGACGGTCTGGAGATTTTCTGTCTGGCCAACCCGGACGGCACGCAGATGCAGCTGATCAGCCTGTTTGACAACCTCGGCAAGGGCAGCTCCGGCGCGGCCGTGCAGTGCATGAACCTGATGCTGGGAAGAAAAGAAACAGAAGGGTTAAAACAATAAAAGATAAAAGATAAGAGATAATAGATAATAAATAGGGTGTGCCGCCTGCGGCGGCACATTTCATACAGCGCATCACCCTTTTTTGGTTTGCGACCAAGGGGAGCAAACTCCACCTTATTTTTTATCTTTTATCTTTTATCTTTTATCTATTCTCTAAAATATAGGGGGTCCCCAATGTCTACTACACCATTTACCGTAATTTCGGGCGGCATCTGCGCGCCCAAAGGGTTTTCGGCCGCGGGCGTGCACTGCGGTATTCGCCATAACCACGAAAAACGCGATCTGGCATTGATCGTTGCCGATGTCCGCTGTGCAGGGGCGGGCTGCTACACCACCAACAAGGTCTACGGCGCACCCATCAAGGTCGACCGCGCCCACCTGCAGGACGGCTACGCCCGCGCCATTCTGGTCAACAGCGGCAACGCCAACACCTGCGCACCCGGTGGCCTGGAACTGGCGCAGGACACCTGCAAGCTGGTGGCCGACGCGCTGGGCATTGACGAAAACGACGTTCTGCCGTCCTCCACAGGGGTCATCGGCCAGGCCATGAGCCTGGAACCTTTCGCCAAGGGCATCCCTGAGGCCGCCGCGCAGCTGAGCGCCGACGCCGACGGCAGCCACGCCGCCGCCACCGCCATCATGACCACCGATACCCACCCCAAGGAGTACGCGCTGGCGTTTGAGGTGAACGGCACGACCTGCCATATCGGTGCCATCGCCAAAGGCTCCGGCATGATCCACCCCAACATGGCAACGATGCTGCTGTTCATGACCACCGACGTAAAAATCGCGCCCGCGCTGCTGCAAAAGGCGCTGTCCGCTGTGGTGCCCGCGACCTTTAACCAGATCAGCGTGGACGGCGACACCTCCACCAACGACACCGTGCTGCTGCTGGCATCGGGCCTGAGTGGGGCGGAAATCACAGAAAACACACCTGCCTACGACACATTTGTGCAGGCACTGACCGCCGTGGCCGAGCACCTCTGCCGTGAACTGGCCGCCGACGGCGAGGGCGCGACCAAGCTGCTGGAATGTACGGTCACGGGTGCGCCCGATGTGGCCACCGCCCGCGCCGTGTCCAAAAGCGTCATCCACTCGACCCTGTTCAAGGCCGCCATGTTCGGCGCGGACGCCAACTGGGGGCGCGTGCTCTGCGCCATCGGCTACACGCCCGGCGACTTTGACATCAGCAAAACCGCCGTGCGGCTGCGCAGCAAGGCGGGCGAGGTCTTTGTCTGCGAAAACGCCGCCTACCACCCGTACAGCGAGGACGAGGCCGCCGTGGTCCTGCAGGAAAACGAGATCGAAATTCTGGTGGACCTGGGCTGCGGCAGCTGCACCGCCAAGGCGTGGGGCTGCGATTTGACCTACGACTACGTCAAAATCAACGGCGATTACAGAACCTGAGCAGGGTTATAGCAAGGGTGGGAAGTGACACGATGAAAAACGAACAAATGGCCCTGCTGTTCAGCGAGGCAACACCTTATATCCAAAAATACCACGGTAAAACGCTGGTTATCAAATACGGCGGCAACGCCATGGTCAACGATACGCTCAAACTTGCGGTCATGAACGACCTTGTCACCCTGACGCTGCTGGGTGTGCGCGTGGTGCTGGTGCACGGCGGCGGCCCCGCCATCAACGAGATGCTGGCCCGCGTGGGCAAGGAGTCCCGCTTTGTGGGCGGTCTGCGCTACACCGACAAGGAAACCATGGACATCGTGCAGCAGGTGCTGGCGGGGCAGGTCAACAAGGACCTTGTCGCGCTGCTGAAGGGCCGCGGTGTCGGCCTGTGCGGCATGGACGGCCACATGATCACCTGCCACCGCAAGACGGACGCCGACCTCGGCTTTGTGGGCGAGATCGAAAAGGTCAACACCGCGCTGATCGACCACCTGCTGGACGACAGCTTTATCCCCGTTATCGCCACGGTGGGCATGGACCGCGACGGCATCCCCTACAACATCAACGCCGACACCGCCGCCGCCGAGATCGCCGTGGCGCTGCACGCCGAAAAGCTCGTCAGCATGACCGACATTGCCGGCCTTTTGTACGACAAAAACGACGAAACAACGCTGATACCCGAAGTGGAGCTTGCCGAGATCGAGCGCTACAAGCGCGAGGGCGTCATCGCGGGCGGTATGCTGCCCAAGATCGAGGGCATGGCCGACGCCATCCGCAAGGGTGTGCGCGAGGCGGTCATCATTGACGGGCGCGTGCCGCATTCGATCTTGCTGGAAATGTTCAGCGACCGCGGCGCAGGCACCATGTTTTACCGTCAGGACTGATACCAACAGGGGGATTGTATGACTACATCGGAAATTATCCGCCGCGACGATGCCCACGTCCTGCACACCTACAACCGCAGCCCGCTGGCGCTGGTGTCGGGGCAGGGCATGTACGCCGCCGACGCCGAGGGACGGCGCTATCTGGATTTTACCTCCGGCATCGGTGTAAATTCGCTGGGGTACTGCCACCCCGCATGGGTCGCCGCCGTCACCAAACAGGCGGCCACGCTGCAGCACACCTCCAACCTGTACTACACGCAACCGTGCGGCGCACTGGCCGAGGCTCTCTGCGCGCGCACGGGGCTGGACGCGGTGTTCTTCGGCAATTCGGGTGCCGAGGCCAACGAGGGTGCCATCAAGGCGGCCCGCAAATACAGCGTGGATACCTACGGCGCGCACCGCAGCAAGGTCATCACACTGGTCAACTCCTTCCACGGGCGCACCCTGGCCACCCTGACCGCCACGGGGCAGGATGTGTTCCACCACGATTTCGGTCCCTTCCCGCAGAATTTTGCCTACGTTACGGCGGGGGACTTTGCCGCGCTGCAGGCCGCCGCCGATGCCGACACCTGCGCCGTGATGCTGGAGCTTGTGCAGGGCGAGGGCGGCGTTGTGGCGCTGGGCAAGGAATATGTTCGTTCTGTCGCTGAATTTTGCAAGGCGCGGGACATTTTGCTGCTCGTGGACGAGGTGCAGACAGGCATCGGCCGCACAGGCACCTTTTTGGCGTGTGAGCAGTTTGACCTGCACCCCGACATCGTAACGCTGGCCAAGGGGCTGGGCGGCGGCTTGCCCATCGGCGCTTTTGCCATGACCCGCCGCGTGGCCGAGCACATGGGGCCGGGTTCGCACGGCTCCACCTTTGGCGGCAACCCCGTTGCCTGTGCGGGTGCGCTGGCCGTGCTGGACACGCTGGACGCGGCTTGTCTGCAAAATGTCAACGCTTGTGCCGCCCGCCTGCGCGCAGGTCTGGCACAGCTGCCCCATGTGGCCGAGGTCAGCGGCCTGGGTTTGATGGTGGGCGTCGCCTTTGCGGACGGTGTAAGCGCCGCCGCCGTGCGCGCCGCCGCCGAGCAGCGCGGCCTGCTGGTGTTGACCGCCAAGACCCGCCTGCGGCTGCTGCCGCCGCTGATCCTGACCCCCGCCGACGTGGACAGCGCGCTGCAAACCCTGCAGGACGTGCTGCAGAACATCTGAAAGGAAACAAACCCCGCCGCCCGAAACCTTCGGACGGCGGGGCATTTTTTCGCACTGTTTTTGCACTGCGCACAAAATGACGCTTTGCACCATAAATTGAACATGGAGTGTGACTATTGTTCAGAATATAAAGCAAGTTGCACAAAATTATACATGGATTTTACAGCACATTGTACACTGAAACCTCTTGCATTTCCGACAAAAATCGTGTACTATGTAACTATCGAAGGATAGACACGGTGCAAAAACAATCGTGTTTTCGATAAAGAAGTGGAATACCAGAGCGCCCTGCCGAGTCTGAAGGAAGGGCATCCGCTTGTAGAGGGGTGGGTCCCGTTTCGTTGCAGGAAACGGCAAGACGTTCTGTTTTTCTCCTTCTTTTTATGAAAACGAGGCGGGGCAGTGGCCGCCTCGTTTTTGTTTTATCGGCAGCCGGCTCGCGTCCGGCCTATTTTTTGAAAAACCCCTTGTTAAACGGCATAAAATCTGTTATACTATTAGATACGTTATGCGGGCCGATAGCTTAACGGTTAAAGCCGGCGGCTCATAACCGCTTGAGTGGGGGTTCGAATCCCTCTCGGCCCATAAAACAAAAGGCCCATACCGTGTCCCGGTATGGGCCTTTTTGTTTTATGTTGGCCGAGAGAGGGTTCGAACAGGGCGGCGCACCGCAGTGCGCAAGCAAAGCCCCGGTGGGGCTTTGCTTAGCCCGCGGGAGAATCCCGTGGCCCATAAAACAGGAAAACCACGCAATGTCCCGGTATGGGCCTTTTAGACTGTCGATAAACCTAACGGGACGATTGCGAACTTTCGGCGGGTTTGTAGGGA
>USNZ01000098.1 GCA_900556255.1 uncultured Oscillospiraceae bacterium | reverse complement strand
CAACAAAAAACAAAGGTTTTTTACAGGTTTTGACAAAATTTTCTAACTCGGTCACGGGGGCGGCGGCGTCGGGGGTCAGGCGGATGTGGTCGGCCAGGTCAAAGCCGGCCCAGTAGACCTGGCCGCGGCGGGCGTCCTGGGCGGCGATCACCGTGCCCTCGCCGTTCATACCGTAGGCCAGCGCCGCCATAGTGGAAACCCCCACACAGGGGATCTGGCGCGGCTGCGCAAGCCCCTTTACGACCGAAAGCCCGATGCGCAGCCCCGTAAAGCTGCCGGGCCCGTTGGTGGCGCCCAGTACGTCCAGATCGTCCACCGTCAGGCCGCAGGCGCGCAGCGCGGTGTCGATCATCGGCAGCAGGGTTTCGCTGTGGGTCAGACCGTTGTTGCATTGGGCTTCGTACAGCAGGGTATCGTCCCGCATGACCGCCACGGCACAGGATTTGCCGGCGGTATCGACAGCCAAAAGATTCATAAACTCACCTTAAAATATACAAAATGTAAAATAATACGCTCAGTCAATCGTGATGCGGCGGGTATTCTCGTCCAGTCGCTCGATGTGAATGTGTATGGGGTGCTCCAATGCCAGCAGTTCGGCGCAGTTTTCGCTCCACTCGCAGGCGACAACGGCGCCCATATCCAGATAGTCGTAGAACCCGGCAGCGGCCAGGTCCCCCTCGGTATGGATGCGGTAGAGGTCAAAGTGTGCCATCGGGTGCGCACCGCGGTAGTAATTCACAATGGCAAACGTCGGGCTGGAAACAGGGTCGGTGCAGCCCAGCCCCTCGGCCAGACCCTGGCAAAAGGCGGTCTTACCCGCGCCCAGGCCGCCGGTAAACGCCAGCAAGGCACCGGCGGGCAGCGTTTTGGCATACTGCCTGGCAAAGTCTACGGTTTCCTGCCGGGAATGGGTAATGATCTGCTGCATGGTTGCATACTCCTTTGCTAAAGGCAACACCGCGTTCCGCTTGGCTATACACGGTAGTAACCATAGTATACTACAAATTTCGCGATTTGTAAAATTTAATTTATTTTGTGGAAAATTCCACGCCCATACAGTATAATAGAGTACGGAAAGAGAGGAGGCGTATGCCGTGTATAGGCTGATTCGGCGGTATCTGCGCCGCGTGGACGCAGGGTATCTGGCGCTGTGCGCGGTGTGCAGCGCCCTGAGCATTCTGGTGCTGATGTCCATCGGGCAGACGCAGCTTGGCTCCAACAACAAGGCGTCGGTGCAGCTGTTGTCGGCCTTGTTCGGGCTGCTGCTGGCCGTGGTGTTTTCCACGGTGGACTACCGTGCGCTGGCCCATGCCTGGCCGCTGCATTGCACGGTTTCGTGGGGGTTTGTGCTGCCTACGCTGTTTCTGCACAATTTCCATGCCGGGTTTGTGACCATCGGCTACGATGCGGGCGGCACGTCCAATTACAGCTGGTATCGCGTGGGCGGCATGACTTTTCAGCCCGCCGAGCTGGCAAAAATCAGTTTTATCCTGACCTTTGCGCTGCATCTGAGCCGTGTGCGGGACAAAATCAACCGCCCCGCAACGCTGCTGCTTTTGCTGGCGCACCTGCTGGCCCCGGCGGCGGCCATTCACCTGCAGGGCGACGACGGCACCGCGCTGGTATTTTTGGGCGTGGGGCTGGTCATGCTGTATGCGGGCGGGCTGTCGCACTGGCTGGTGGGCGGCGGTCTGGCGGCAGGGTGCGCGGGGGTCGGCGCCCTGCTGGCAATACGTCCCGGCATCTTAAAGGGCTACCAGTTCAAGCGTATTCTGGCGGTGCTGACGCCCGACGACCCCGCACTGGCGGACATTGTCTACCAGCAGAACAAGGGGGCTATGGCCATCGGCACAGGCGGGCTGACGGGGCAGGGACTGTTTGACGGCGAACACATCTTTGTGCCCAACGCGTGGAACGATTTCATATTTGCCTACACTGCCAACGTGCTGGGCTTTTTGGGCGCGGCGGCGGTGCTGGCGCTGCTGGCGGCCATCTGCCTGCGCACCCTGAACACAGCCCGCGGCGCGTCGGATGCGCTGGGGTGCAGCATCTGCGTGGGGATTTTTGCGGCACTGTTTTTGCAGACGGTCATCAATTTGGGGATGAATCTGCAGGTGCTGCCCGTCATCGGCGTGACGCTGCCGTTTTTCTCGGCCGGAGGTTCCAGCGTCCTGATGATGTACCTGTGCGTCGGCATTGTGCTGAGTGTGCGCGCCCACAGCCGCACCGACCGTACCCTTGGGGAAGAAATTTTGTAGCGGTAATAAGAAGGCGGGCAGCTTTGGCTGCCCGCCTTTGTTTAGTCATCCTTGCTGCAAAGCTCAAAAAGCAGGTATAGGCCCGCCACGCCCACCACGATAAATACCGCGCGGGACAGCCAGCTCAGGCTGCCGCCCAGCAGCCAGCCGATGGCATTGAACCCGAAAATGCCGTAGATGCCCCAGTTGATGCTGCCGATGACGGACAGCAAAAGCATACAATTTCTGAAAGTTTTCATCTGCATACTCCTCCTTGCAGGCAGTATGGCAGCGGCGGCAAAAAAATATACATCTTTATGCGACGGGGTGTAACATACCGCAGAATTTCCCGTCTTGTATATTGACGGGGAATATGGTATGATACCTTGCATTGAAGGGGGTATCGTCATGACCAAGCAGGAAGTCCGCCGCCTTGCGGCACAGCAGCGCGCCGTGCTGGATATGCGCAGCATCGGGGCCGATATGGCCCGCATACTGTTTGCCCTGCCCGTGTGGCAGCGCGCCGACACAGTGCTGTGCTTTGCCGCCCTGCCGGACGAGCCGGACACAGACGCCGTTTTGCGGCGCGCCTTGGCGGAAGGCAAGTGCCTGCTGCTGCCGCGCGTTGTCTCCCAAACCGAGATGGACTGGGTGCACATTACGTCACTGTCGCAGTTGGTTGCGGGGCATTTCGGCATTGCCGAGCCGCCCGCCGCCCTGCCCGCCGTTGACCCTGCCGCCCTGCCGGGCCAAGCCCTTGCGCTGGTGCCCTGCATGGCTGCCGGGCAAAACGGCACACGGCTGGGACGCGGCGGCGGGTATTATGACCGTTTTTTGGCACACTATACAGGGGAAAAGCTGCTGCTTTGCCCCGCTGCGCTGGTTATGCCGATGCCCCCGCAGGACCCCTGGGATGTACCGTTTTCCCCGCAAGAGATCTTGACCGAGAAAGGATTGCTACCATGAAAAAGATGATGACCGCCGCCGCCCTGGCTGCCGCCCTGCTGTTGACTGCCTGCGGCAATGCCGCTTCTTCCTCTGCGGCAGAACCGACCCCCACCCCCGACAGCGAGCCGGCAGCTTCCGCCCCCGCCGAGGATATTGACGGGGAGTTCGGCGTGGATGAGGAAATGCCCGAGCCGGACGCCGAACTGAAGGAGATCGTCGACAAGATGACCGCCGTCTACGACGTCGGGCTGATGATGGTGGAAACTGTGGCCGTTGACCTGAACGACGAGGCCTGGTACACTTACCAGACGGGTCTGACCCCCGAACAGGCCGCCCTTGTGGACGCTGCCGTCCTGACCGAGCCGAGCATCGGCAGCCAGCCGTACAGCATGGTGCTGCTGCGCGTTAAAAATGCCGAGGACGCCCAAACCGTCGCCGATGCGGTGCTGAACGGCGTGAATATGCACAAGTGGGTCTGTGTGGCCGCTGACGAAGCCCGCGTGGTGACCTTTGGCGATAAGGTGCTGTTCGTTATGGCAGAGGACGACCTGGTGGATGTGGATGATGTCATCGAAAGCGCCGCCACCGCCCTGAATGTCAGCTTTGACTACGACGCCTCCCGCGAGGAAGAATTGGACGACGATGACCTGCCCCCTGAGCTGCTGATGGACCAGCCCGCCGTGGCAGACTGATACAAACAGGCAAACGGAAAACCGTATGGAAAATAATTCCATACGGTTTTTTGTTTGTCAACAAACGCAAAGCGGGAAAGCCTTCCCCTTGGGGGAAAAAGCCATGTCGGCGGTTTACCCGTAAAGTTCACGTTGCCATGCTGCGGCGGGCGGCATATATGCCGCCCCTACAAACCAATCCGTAAATTATCATCACCGTAAAACCGAGGGCGGGGCATACCCCGCCCCTGCTGCACAATGATTTGTTTGTTATTTTCGGCAGGTTTGTAGGGGACGCATATATGCGTCCCGTGCGGTTTACCCGATAGTTCGTAATATCCGGGTGGCTGCATTACGGATGCGCCGGCAGGGTAAATACAAACCGGCACCATTGACCTTCCTCGCTCTCGGCGTGGATCTCACCGCCCGAAAGGTTGATCAAAATCTTGCAGATATGCAGCCCCAGGCCGCTGCCGCGCGTGTTCATCCCGCGGGAGCGATCCTCTTTATAAAAGCGCTCAAACACAAAGGGCAGCGCCTCGGCGGCAATGCCCGCGCCGGTGTTCTCGATGCGTACCTCCACCATGTCGCCCCGACGCTGGGCCGAGAAGGTGATAACGCCCTTTTCGGGGGTGAATTTGATGGCGTTGTCCACGATATTATAGACGACCTGATGTACAAAATCGGGGTCGGCATAGATGGACAGCGGGTCGCCCCCCAACCCCTGGATGTCGATTTTACCGTCCTCGATGCGCTGCTCGTCCGAAAGCACCACGTCGGTGATGGTCTGCCACACGTCGTAGGTCTTGGCGTGAATGGGCACCTCGCCCGCCTCCAGCTTGGTGATGTCCAGCATATTCTGCACAAGGCGCGCCAAACGCCCCGTCTCCTGCGAGACGATGGCGAGATACCGCTGGTTTTCCTCCGGCGGGATGGTGCCGTCCAGCATACCGTCGATAAAGCCCTTGATGGTGGTCATGGGGGTGCGCAGCTCGTGGGCAATGTTGCCCATAAACTGCCCGCGCGAGTTGTCGATGGTTTGCAGCCGCGCCGCCATATTGTTAAAGGTCGTGGCAAAATCGGCAAGCTCCACGCAGCCGTCCACGGGGGCGCGGGCGGTAAAATCGCCGCTTCCCAGGCGGCGGGCCGCCACGCTGATGTTTTCAATCGGTTTGGTGATGCGCTTGGCCAGCAACACGCACAGGATACTGCACAGCAGCAAAATGGCCGCCGCCGAAATGCCGAACATGATCAGCATATCTTTAATGTACAAAAACAGCCCGCGCATGGGGGTGGCGGCAAACAGATAGCCGTCGTAGCCGCCCATACTGATCAGCCGCCCGGCGGTGTAGTAGCGATGGGTGTACACACCGCCCATCTTGCCTGTGTCGAACAGGTCGCTGCCGGGGCCGATACCCTGCAAAAACTCGGCGGGGATATTCTGCCCCGTCAAATCGGCACAGCTGGTGTGCAGCAAAATGTTGCCGTTTTTGTCGGCAATGTAGACCAGCGCGCCCGATGCCGTGTTGAACAGCTCAAAGCCGTTCTGGGCACTTTCCAACATGGTATCGTCAGAAAATGGCCGCGTCACAATGGAGCCTTCGTCCGCAAAGCGGTTGCTCAGGGCTGTGGCACCGTCCAGCACGGCGCTCAGGGCGGCGTGGCGCTCGCTGACAAAATACGCGGCTGACAGCGCGGTCTGGATAACGCACATAAACGCCAGCCCCAGCACCAGCACCGTGGCAATGGTCGAAAGCAGTTCGCGGCTTATCGTGTTGCGGCGGCTCATTCCTTGACCTCAAACTTGTAGCCGACGCCCCAGACGGTTTTCAGGCTCCACTTGTCGGCGGCACCCTCCAGCTTTTCGCGCAGTCGCTTGA
>USNZ01000097.1 GCA_900556255.1 uncultured Oscillospiraceae bacterium | reverse complement strand
TTACGGGTTCATTTCCACCGGCAATTTTTGCAAGAATCTGCGCAAGAAATCACAGCTTGACTTTCGACGGGTTGATGGTATACTCTTATTGTACGAAATCGAACTGTTAGAAAACGAACAATTCACAATCGAACAGTACAACGCAAAACAAAAATCGACAGAAAAGCAGGTGATTCCCAACGTCTAACCAACCAAACACCACGCCCGATTGCCCCGACTGCAAAGAGGAACACGTCGGCGCACTGGTGTCCGAGGTTTCCCGCACCATCCGCCGTGCCCTGGACGCCCGCGTCTCCGCAGAGGTCGCGCCCGAACTGGGCGGCATACAGGGCATGGTGCTGGGACGCATTGTTGCCGCCAACCGCGAGGATTGCGACATTTACCAGCGCGATATCGAAAAATGGCTGCATATCCAACGTTCCAGCGTTACTTCTATGCTGCAAAACATGGAACAGGCAGGGCTTATCACCCGCAGCGCCGTGCAAAAGGACGCCCGCCTCAAGCGGCTGCAGGCAACCCCCAAGGGTGTTGCCTACCATGACCGTGTGCACAATACCATCGACCGCTACGAAACCGAGCTGCAGGCTGGGCTTTCGCAGCAGGAGCTGGAAATGATGTGCCGCGGGCTGAATATCCTTTTGCGAAACGCTCAGGCCATTCTGGATTCCTCTGCCGAAATAAGAAAGGAGCAATAAAACCTTGCTGAACACACTTGCCAAAGAGACAAAAGGCGTCCGTCTGGTTTCCGTCCTGACGCCTGTCTGCATGATCGGCGAGGTCATCATGGAGATGATCTTGCCCCGATTGATGTCCACCATCATTGACGACGGTGTCACCGCCGGCAACCTGTCTGTCATCTACCGCGTCGGCGGCTGGATGATCGTGGCCGCTGCCGTAGGTCTGTTCTTCGGCGTTATGGGCGGTGTGCTGGGTGCCCGTGCCTCCACCGGCTATGCCCGCAACCTGCGCCGTTCGATGTTCAAAAACATCCAGACCTTCAGCTTTGCCAACATCGACAAATTCTCCACGGCGGGCCTTGTCACCCGCATGACCACCGACGTCACAAACCTGCAAAACGCCTACCAGATGATTTTGCGTATGGCGATCCGCGCGCCCGCCAGCATGATCATTGCCATGTGCATGGCGTTCTCCATCCATGCGGGGCTTGCCAGAATTTATCTGGTTGCCGTTATTTTCTTAGGCGTTTGTCTGGTCATCATTATGACCCGCGCCAGCCGCTACTTCTCGGACGCCTTCAAAAAATATGACGATCTGAACGAGAGCGTGCAGGAAAACGTTTCCGCCATCCGCGTGGTCAAGGCCTATGTGCGCGAGGATTTTGAGAGCGAAAAGTTCAAAAAAGCCTCCGGCAACGTGCAGCAGCTGCTGCTCAAGGCCGAAAAGGTCCTGTCCTACAACGCGCCCCTGATGATGGGCACCGTCTTCACCTGCATTTTGCTGATTTCCTGGCTGGGTGCTCGGATGATCGTGCTGTCCGGCGCGACCGAGTTCACCACCGGCGAGCTGATGTCCATGCTGACCTACTGCATGAACATTCTGACCAGCCTGATGATGCTGTCCATGGTTTTTGTTATGATCACCATGTCCGCCGCCAGCGCCCGCCGCATCAGTGAGGTGCTGACCGAGCAGAGCACCCTGGCCAACTGCGACAAGCCCCTGATGGAAGTCAAAAACGGCGCTGTGCGCTTTGACCATGTCTGCTTCCGTTATAAGGACGACGGCCGCGATGTGCTGAGCGATATTTCGCTGAACATCCGTTCCGGCGAAACCGTGGGCATCATCGGCGGCACCGGCAGCTCCAAGACAAGCCTTGTGCAGCTGCTGCCCCGCCTGTACGACACCACCGCCGGTCACGTTTACATCGGCGGCGAGGACGTGCGCAGCTACGACCTTGACACCCTGCGCAACAGCGTGGCCATGGTTCTGCAGAAAAACGAGCTGTTCAGCGGCACCATTGCCGACAACCTGCGCTGGGGCAACAAAAATGCCACCCAGCAGGAGTTGGAGGACGCCTGCAAGCAGGCCTGCGCCGATGAATTTATCGAGCGCTTCCCCGACAAGTACGAAACCCACATCGACCAGGGCGGCGCGAACGTGTCCGGCGGTCAGAAGCAGCGTCTGTGCATTGCCCGCGCCCTGCTGAAAAAGCCAAAAATTTTGATTCTGGACGACTCCACCTCCGCCGTTGATACCGCCACCGACGCCAAGATCCGCCGTTCCTTCGCGGAAAAGATCCCCGGCACGACGGTGTTTATCATTGCGCAGCGCATTTCCAGCGTTGAGAACGCCGACAAGGTGCTGGTGCTGGACGGCGGCCGTGTCAGCGGCTTCGGCACACCCGCCGAGATGCTGGCCACCAACCCGATCTATCAGGAAGTCTACAACAGCCAGACCCAAGGCTCCGGCGACTTTGACGAAAAAGGAGGCGAGGCATAATGGCAGAGAAAGCAAAAGTCGTAAAAGTCGGCCCCGGCGGTGCCCGCGGACCCCGCCCCAAGGTCGAAAACCCCGGCAAAATTTTTATGCGCATTATGCGCTATGTCGGTGAAACCTACACCGTTGCGATGGTTGCGGTGGTGGTGTGCATCGTTGTCAGCGTGCTGGCCACCGTGCAGGGCACCCTGTTTATGCAAAAACTCATCGATAACTACATTCTGCCCCTGCTGGCAGAGCAAAGCAATGATTTCTCCGGCCTGGCCGCCGCCATCGGCCGCACCGCCGCGTTCTACATCTGCGGCATTATCGCCAACTTCTCGCAGGCGCGCATCATGGCGCACGTCACCCAGGGCACGCTGAAGCGTCTGCGCGATGACCTGTTCACCCACATGCAGACGCTGCCCATCCAGTATTTTGACCGCAACGCTCACGGCGATATCATGTCCATCTACACCAACGACACCGACACCCTGCGCCAGATGATCAGCCAGAGCATCCCGCAGCTGTTCAACAGCAGCATCATGGTCGTCAGCGTGTTGATTTCCATGATCATGCTCAGCCCGCTGCTGACGCTGGTAACGCTGGTAATGGTCGCCGTTATGCTGCTGGCCACCAAGTACCTGACCACCAACTCCGGCAAATACTTTGTGTCGCAGCAGCGCGACCTGGGCGCCGTCAACGGTTTTATTGAGGAAATGATGAACGGTCAGAAGGTCGTCAAGGTGTTCTGCCACGAGGACGAGGCCATCCACCGGTTCAACGAACTGAACGACGCCCTGTTTGAAAGCGCCGACAAGGCCAACCGTTACTCCAACCTCGGCGGCCCCGTCAATACCCAGTTGGGCAACCTGTCCTATGTGCTGGCGGCCATGATCGGCGGCGCATTGGCATTGGGCGGCATCGGCGGGCTGACGCTGGGCAAGCTGGCCAGCTTTTTGACCTTCAACCGCAGCCTGAACATGCCCATCAGCCAGATCTCCATGCAGTTCAACTCCGTCATTATGGCGTTGGCGGGCGGTCAGCGCGTCTTTGCCCTGATGGACGAAAAGCCCGAGGTGGACGAGGGACAAGTCAAGCTGGTCAACGCCAAGCGTCTGGCCGATGACAGCGTCACCGAAACCGACGAGCGCACCAACCTGTGGGCATGGAAGCGCGTCAATGCCGACGGCTCCGCCGACTACCGCGAGCTGAAGGGCGACATCGTCTTTGAGGACGTGGACTTTGGCTACTACCCTGACAAAATCGTGCTGCACGACGTCAATTTGTACGGCCGTCCCGGCCAGAAAATTGCCTTTGTCGGCTCCACGGGCGCGGGCAAGACGACCATCACCAACCTGATCAACCGTTTTTACGATATCCAGAAGGGTGCCATCCACTATCACGGCATCGACATTACCCACATCCGCAAGAGCGACCTGCGCGCCTCGCTGGGCATCGTGCTGCAGGACACCCACCTGTTCACCGGCACTGTGTTGGAAAATATCCGCTACGGCCGCCTGACCGCCAGCGATGAGGAATGTCGCGCCGCCGCCAAGCTGGCCAACGCCGACGAGTTCATCCGCCGCCTGCCTGATGGCTATAACACCATGCTGACGGGCGACGGCACCAACCTGAGTCAGGGCCAGCGCCAGCTGCTGGCCATTGCCCGCGCCGCCGTTGCCGACCCGCCCGTGCTGATTCTGGACGAGGCAACTTCCAGCATCGACACCCGCACCGAGCGCCTGGTGCAGCAGGGCATGGACGGCCTGATGTACGGCCGTACGACCTTTGTCATTGCCCACCGTCTGTCCACGGTGCGCAACTCTGACTGCATTATGGTTCTGGAGCAGGGCCGCATTATTGAGCGCGGCACCCACGACGAATTGATTGCGCAGAAGGGCAAGTATTACACCCTCTACACGGGAAATTTTGCCGAAAATTCGTGATAGAATCAAACAAAATTACTGGGATGGATTGACGCCATCCCGGTTTTTTTGTGTAATATGCCGCATTAGCGCGAAAAAGTTGACGGATTGGTAAAAAGTGGTTATAATAGTACACGTAGACACGCAAAATCGTGTTGGTTTACCCTGCGGACGATGCCACGCGCCCCGTCCGCCGTCATATAAAGGAGGAGAGCCATTATGGCAACCAAGAAGAAAATGACCCAGACCGTCATCGCTGACGGCAAGTTCTATACCATCAGTTCTGCCAACGGCAAGGTCGTAGAAGTCGCAGATTTCAACATGGACAACGGCGCCAAGATCCAGCTGTGGGACAACGCCAACGTCGAGTGGCAGCAGTGGAGCTTTGTCGCCGCAGGCGACGGCGTCTACCGTGTGCAGAACCGTTTTACCGGCAAGATGCTGGACCTGAACATGGGCGGCGTCAGCGACGGCACCCGCGTTCACCAGTGGGAGGGTGCCCCCGCCAGCAGCCAGCTGTGGGTGGTTGAGCCTACCAACGACGGCCGCGTCAAGATCAAGTCCAACCTCGCTGGCAAGCTGCTGGACGCCGGTATGACCGCCGACAACGGCACCGCCCTGCAGATCTGGGCCGACGTCAACGGCGACAACCAGTTCTGGACCATTGACGAAGTTACCCGCAAGCCCGAGACAAGCGCCAAGGCCAGCGCCGCCAAGGCCAAGGCCGAGCTGACCGCCGCTGCCGAAAACGCTGCCGAGGAAGTGACCAAGGCTGTCAAGGCTGCTGCCAAGAAGCCCGCCGCCAAGAAGGCTGCCAAGGTTGTTGAGGAAACCGTCAAGACTGTGAAGCCCGTCGTTGAGGAAACCGTCAAGACCGTGAAGCCCGTCGTCGAGGAGACCGTCAAGGCCGCCAAGCCCGTCGTCGAGGAGACCGTCAAGGCCGCCAAGCCCGTTGTCGAGCAGGCCGTCAAGACCGTGAAGCCCGTCGTTGAGGAGACTGTCAAGGCCGCCAAGCCCGTTGTCGAGGAGACCGTCAAGACCGCCAAGCCCGTTGTTGAGCAGGCCGCCAAGACCGTGAAGCCCGTCGTCGAGGAGACCGTCAAGGCTGTTAAGCCTGTTGTCGAGGAGACTGTCAAGGCTGTCAAGTCTGCTGCCAAAAAGACTGCCGGCAAGAAGAACCGCAAGAAGTAATTACAGTCTGTAATTACTTACCCTATATATCCGTTGCGTAATATTGTGCTGTAACGAGTTGCCCCCGAAACGCTTTGCGTTTCGGGGGCTTTTTGTGTGCGGGTATAAAAACGGGAGACGAGCCGGAAATTTGCGGCAGCCGCCCAATCCCTTGGCGGGGTGGGGTCACCCCGCCCTACAGGGCAA
>USNZ01000096.1 GCA_900556255.1 uncultured Oscillospiraceae bacterium | reverse complement strand
GGCGGCCGGCTGCCAGTCGGCAAAGCTGTCCAGCCCCAGAACCTGCAAAAGCGTCTGCACAAAGGCATCGTCCGGCGTGCAGCTGCCGAATGCCTGCGGGTCGGCGGCATAAAACCGCAGCGACAGCGGCGAACCGTTTTCCAGATAATAAAACTGAAGGGTGTCGTATGTATACGGCTCATCGCGGAGAAGCTGCACAGAATAGCCCCGCAGCCCGCAGGGGGCGGTAAGACTGTGCGCGGCATCGGGACCCGCGTTGGCGGCGTTCAGGCAAAGGCGAAGCTGCGCAGCGTCCAAAAGCCCTGCCTTGTGCAGGTCGGTTAAAAAAGAGGTAAGCTGCGCAAGGTCGGCGCTGTCGGCTTCGGTTGTCGTCCAGCTGTCGGTCAGGTAGTCCCCGCCGGCAGGTGCGCCGAAAATATGCGCACAGTTGTACAGCATACAGGCGGTCGCATTGCTGCGCCCGGCATCGCTCAAGGTGTCGGCGGGGACAGCTTGGGAAAAATCGCGTCCCAAAAGCAGCTTGTCCCACGCGGCAAGCACCCCAAAGGGCAGCACAAGCAGCGCCAGCAGCGCGGCGCAGTAGGCGGTGATTTTAGCCTTCACGGGCGGACACCTCCTTATATACAGGCACGGCGGCGGTCACGGTGGTGCCCTGCCCCTCGGTGCTTGCGATGTGCAGGGTCGCGCCATGGGCGGCGGCAATGCGGGCGCAGAGCGCTAGGCCGATGCCGCTGCCCCCGGCGGCGCGCGCACGGGATTTATCCACCATATAAAATGCTTCGGTCACGCGGGGCAAATCCTTGGCGGGAATGCCGCAGCCGGTGTCCGTTACCGTGAACACCGCCTGCCCGTCCTGCACACAGCAACGAAGAAATACCGCACTCCCCTGCTTGCCGCGGCAGGCTTTTTGCGCGTTTAACACCAAATTGCGCAAAAGGTCACTCCATAGGCTGGGATCGACCTGTACCGTGCAGCCGCAGCTTTGCACGGTGGGCAGGGGCTGTGTGTCCTTTGGCAGGCTGCGTAGCACAAGGGCGAACAGCTCGGCATCGGTGACGGCTTCGGGCTGCAGGGCATCCTCGGCGTCCAGGCCAAGCAGCGCCAGCAGACGGCGGCTCAACAGCTCCAGACGCTGGGTTTCGTGGTAGATGTAGGCGGCGGATTCCTGCTGCAATTCGGTGTCGCCGGGCATGGCGCGCATCAGGTCGGCGTAGCCCAGCATGGCGGTCATGGGGGTCTTGATCTCGTGCGTAAAGGCAGCGATAAAATCCTTTTGCCGCTGCACGGTATCGTCCATGGCGGCAATTTTGTCCTCGACCGCCTGCGCCATAGCGTCAAAGCTCGCGCTTAAAGCTGCCAGCTCGTCCCCTGTGGCAAGCGCCGTGCGGCGGGTGTAGTCCCCCGCTGCGATCTGTCCGCTGGCGGTTTGCAGCAGCGACAGCGGCGCAGTCAGCTTGCGGCTGAACCAGACGGCAGCGGCACTGCCCGCCGCCAACAGCAGCAGTGTAATACCCGCCCAAAGGCGCAGCTGGGTCAGGCGGGTGGAAAACAGATAGCTGATATCGTAAGCGCACAGCAGGTCGGCACGCTGCCCCGGCAGGTTCATGGGCTGGCTGAGTACAAGGTAATACTGCCCGCTGTCCGGCACGATGCGCCATGCGTCGGCGCCCGCAGCAGCGTATTCCTTTTGCAGGGCGGTGTTGACGGTCAGCGGCAGGTCGTTGTATACCGCCAGATTGTCGCCCGACCAAAGGCAAAGGCGGCTGTCATCCTGCGCCGAGGCTGCAAATTGGCGGGCGTAGGTCGCCAGCAGGTAGTTGCGGTCGGCGCGGGCGTTGTACCCGCTGTCTGAGAGAATCAGACGCTCCAGCGCGTGAACCTCCTTGGTTTGGCGTGCCTGCAGGGCGGTGCGCGCGCCGTGAAGCGAACCGGCAAAGCTGCAGCCGATCAGCGCCAGCCCGCTGAAGGACAGCCCTGCCGTAAGTAGCAGAATGCTGCCCAAGGATAGCTTGGAAGAAAATTTCATACGGGCATCGCGCCCCCTTTCCTGTCAAATAAGGTCGTTGCCCAGCAGCGTTACCGGGGTCCAGTTCTGGCTGCCTGCCAGAAAATCCTCGGCGGGGATCAGCCCGTAGATAAAGCGGCAGGTGGTAAAAGTGGAAAGCTGTCCGTCCTGCCCGGTCGTGGTGGTATCGTAATATTGGCAGCCGATCTCCATCAGCAAGGTGTCGCCCAAGGCGGCAACCGTATAGGGAATGCGCGGAACGGATTCGTCTTTCAGCCATGTGGGCTGGGGTTCCAGATAGCTGCCGTCGGCAAGGTTGAGCCAATATTCGGTAGAATCGTCCTGCCCGGGCGTAAAGTAGCTGCCTGTGACCCATGCGCCGTAGGGCTGACTATATACCGAATAATCGCCCTCGATGGCGGGCAGGGCTTCCAGCTCCTCCGCCGTGTTGGCGGCAAGGTCATAGCGCCAGCGGCGCCCGGAATGCTCCAGCGCATACAGAGAGTCCCCCTGCACGGGGTATACATCGCAGCTCTCTGCGGGCAGTATAAGCCCGGTGTCGGTAAAATTTCCGTCAGCGTCCAGCATGGCAAGGTGCAGGGGGGCCTGCTTCATGGCGGCGCGGCAGGCTTCATCCCATGCGGACCACAGTTCCTCGGAGGAACCCTCCGGCGGGTAGTCGGGTGTGACGTAATCCTCGCGCCAGGAAAGCAGCAGCTTGTCCTGCCAGACACCGATGATGTTGGTCAGGACCTGCTGCGTGCTTTGGCGCTCATAGATGGCTTTGACGCCGTTTTCGTCAAAGCGGTAGATGGCAAAATAACTGCCGCAGCGGTAAGAGCAGAACAGGCTTTCGCCATTGCCGTACCAGTCGGTATACAGATAGCGAGGAATGATGCCGCCCGCCACGATACGGCGGCGGTTGCTGCCGTCGATATCGCTGACGTCCAAAAAGGCATCGTTTGTGTTGCTGATCTGGTTGCCCGTGGGGGAACGCAGCCAGTACAGCTTGTCCCCGTCGGCGTACAGATCGCCGGAAAAATAGGGCGAATCCTCGGTGGTGCGCCCAAAAAAGGCGGGGCAGGTTTCCTCGTTATGGGCGCAGCCGCTGCGGGAACACAGAACGCGGTCCTGCCCGGTGACGGGGTCAACCACGGCGGCAAGGACATACTGCGCGTCATCCGGCTGGTAGATATGGTAGAACCCACCCTGCCCCGGTGAGCCGTATGACAGGGTGGCGATCTGATGCATTTCCCTTGCGGGGGCAGGCTCGGCAGTGGGCAGAGCCTCTGCCGCGTCGCTCCCGGCGGGTGCAGCCGCCGTGCAGGCGCACAGCAGCAGGGCGGACAAAATACACAAAAGCTTTTTCATCGGGAGTCCTCCTTTTCCAAGCAGTAGCCGGTGCGCTGCACGGTGCGGATCTTATCGCCCCAGTTCAGCTTTTTGCGCAGCCGCCGGATGTGGGAATCCAGCGTGCGGGTGTTGTCGTTCAAAAGCTGTTCGCCCCAGATGGTGTCGTACAAATAGTCGCGGTACAAGACATTGCCCCGGCTGCGCAGCAGCAGCAACAGCAGCTCGTATTCCTTGGGGGTCAGCGGCACGACAGCACCGTTTTGCGTTACGGTGCAGGCAGCGGTATCCACCGTGACATCCCACGCGGTAAACACCGCCATACCCCGCCCTGCCCGGCGCAGAACACACTCGACCCGCGCCACCAGCTCGGCGGGGGCAAAGGGTTTGATGATGTAATCGTCCGCGCCGCTGTGCAGCCCCTGTACGCGGTCGGCTACGGTCGCCTTGGCGGTAATAAAAATGCAGGGCGTGCCGGTGGGGCGTATGTAGCGCAGCAGGTCATAGCCGTCCACGCCGGGCATCATAATATCCAGCAAAACAAGGTCGTACTGGTTTTGCTCCAACAAATCGGCGGCAGCCGCCCCGTCGTTTACCGTCTGGCAGGTGTACCCGGCGGTGGTCAAAACACGGCGTATCAGGGCGGTGATGGACGGCTCGTCATCCACAATTAAAATCGGTTTCACGGGGTACACTTCCTTTCTTCTTCTTCTATTATACCGCAGGATGTGACCGTTTTGTAGCGGAAAACAAAAAATCCTGCGCCGAAGCGCAGGATACAGACTGTCGAAAAACCAAATTTTTCCATCCATTTTCATCGGCGGACATGTGCCGACGATGAAAATACCGCCAGAGCAAAAAATCGCATTCGAGTCGCCGTCAGGCATGAGAACGTGATTTTTTGCGACAGGGTGAATCCAAAGGAGGGGTGCAGGAGCGTGGCGCAGCCACACCGCGACGAACCCCTTCTTTGAGCGTGTCGGGATTACTCGCGGATCTCGATGCCCAGCTTGAACTTGAGGTTGCCCAGAATCTTTTTGACAAAGCGGTCTACCTCATCGGCGGCAAAGGGCGCGTCGGTGGGCTGGAAGTACAGGCTGAACGCCATGCTCTTTTTGCCGGCACCCAGCTTTTCGCCGCGGTAGATGTCGAACAGCTCGACCTTGGTCAGCTGCTTGCAGGCGCGCTGCATCTCGTCGATCAGGGTGCCGCATTCGGTGCTTTCGGGCGCAACCAGGGCAAGGTCACGCTGCACGGGTGCCAGCGCCGGGATAGGGGCGTAGTGGATGGAGGCGGGTACCAAGGCGTGGAAAGCGACCCAGTCGATCTCGCCCAGATAGATGTTCTGGTTGGAACGGCTGTCCTTGGGCAGCTTCAGCTCGCCGGTCACATCGTTGGCCAGTTTGCCGAACACGCCCACGCGCACGCCCTTGCACAGGATGTAGGCGGCAATGCCGGGGTGCAGCCAGGGCGTATCGGTGCAGCGCGCAACAGTCAGCGGTGCGCCGAAAGCCTCGCCCAGTGCCTCAACAGCGCCCTTTACGGCGAAGAAATCCTCGTCTGCGCCCCAGGCGGCAAGGCCCAGATGCAGACGCTCCTCGGGCAGCTCTGTAATGGGCAGCTGCTTGGGGATGTAAATGTTGGACAGCTCAAACAGGCGGCCCTCGCCGTTGCCCTTTTTGAGGTTGTCCACAACGACATTCAGCAGGGACGGTGCCAGCAGAGAACGCATGATGGTCAGGTTGGAGGAAATGGGGTTGACGATGCGGATGACCTTGCGCTCGGGCGCATCGGCGGCGATGTGCAGCATGTCAAGGTCAGCGTCGGCGTAGAACGCCAGCGTTTCCGCCTCGTAAAAGCCCTGGGCGCACATGGCGCGCTTGGTCTTGTCGTGCGCCTTCTGCTCGGCGGTTAGACCGCCGGTGGTGACCTGCGCCGCCTTCAGGAAGGTCGGCTTGATATGCTCGTAGCCGTATTCGCGGATGACTTCCTCCGCCAGATCCGGCTCGCCGACCTCGATATCCTCACGCCAGCGGGGTGCGGTGACCTGCATGGTGTCGCCGTCGGCTTCCAAGGAAACCTCAAATTGCAGACGGTTCAGAATATCCAGAATCGTGTCGGTGGGCACGGTGATGCCCAAAATGGCGTTGATGCGGCTGATTTTTGCGGTAAAATGCTTGCCCTCGCGCGCGGCACCAGCAGAGCAGTCAAAGTGGGTGGCAGTGACTTCGCCGCAGCCCAGCTCCTGGATCAGGTGCAAGGCGCGCGCCATGCCCAGCTCGGTGGCATACTCGGAGATGCCCTTCTCGTAATGGCTGGAGGCATCGGTGTTTTGGCCCAGACCGCGTGCGGTCTTGCGGATGTTGTCGCGGGCAAACTTGGCGCTCTCAAA